>NZ_BDUD01000001.1:5514515-5814515 GCF_003113895.1 Nostoc commune NIES-4072
TCTGTGGAACTGGCTAGGGAATTGCTATCGAAAATGGGGTAAATACGAACAAGCTCTTGAGTGTCAAAATCAAGATTTAGCCATCCGTCAGCAGTTGGATGACCAAGTTAATATTGCTGATGCTTATCGGCAATTAGGAAGGATTTATAAAGATTGGGGTAAATCCGAACAAGCCATCAATTACTTTCAACAAAGCCTCGACCTTTATCAACAATTAGGCAAAAATAAAAATGTAGCTATATGTTATCGACAACTTGCTTCTTGCCAATGCTTATTAGCAAATCATCATTTAGATTCAACAAAAATAGTTGATTTACTTGCAGAAGCTGAAAAAAATCTTTGCCAAGCTAGAGAAATAAATACCGCAGGCGAATATCAAGAAAACCTTGCTTACAACTACACTACTCTTGGTTTACTCTACTCACAACGTCTACGTTTATTACCTAACCAAGACATATCGATTCTAGAAAAAGCTGCTCTAGTTGAAGAGTATTATTCCAGAGGCTTAACCTATTTTGATGAACTAGGGCAAACAGTAAATAAAGCTGAGGAATCTCTCGATATGGCTCGTGCTTATCTAGAGATAGAAGCTTTAGAAAACCTGAATTATAGCGAAGAAATTGCTCAAAAATGTCTGCAAATTTTTCAAGAGTATAACCGTCAAAAACTAGAAGCCTCAGCACACAAGTTGTTGGGCGAAATTTACCTCAAACGTACCCAAAAAAATCAACCAGGTGCAGAAACAATGGCTATCCAGTTTTTAGCCGAAAGTTTGCAAATTTATCGAGATTTAGATTTACAAGAAAAAGCTCTGGAGGTAGAAAAACTAATAAATATTAGCAAAAAATAAATAATAAAAAATATTTATGAATTTTGATAATTTGCATAAGTGCAATTACTAATTGGTTAGTACTTTCTCGTATTGAAATTCTATCTCCCGATTAAAGCCAAACTAAAGTTACCAAGAATATTCTGCATTGAGCGATCGCTCTATCCATCTAATAGAGATTATATTGCTTACTCAACCTTCATTTACCATATCTAAAATCTGATTGTATAAGGTTGGAGAGACTCTAAACTCTGATGTAGTAATCAAGGCATCCATCAACGGTTTGACAGCAACGATGAGATTTTGGTGTTTTGCCTCAATCAAAATACCCAGCAATCCAGTAATCCTCAACCCCAGGCGATTAGCTTCTGCTCGACCTCGACGCTCATCAATCAATAGTAAATCAGCACTCAGTTCTAAGGCAAGAGCGATCGCCTCAGACTCTCCAGCGTCTAATCTCACCTCATATCGAAGTCGTTCGACAATCTCACGGCTTGCAACTTGTCGAATTTCCAGCCAAGAAGCAGTTTGAACTTCAGAGGTTCCAGGAACGGGAGGATCGATATCGGTAAGCTCACAATATACCGCTTCGGGAATGGTGACTTGAGTGTAGAGTTGAGGCAGAAGTTGCAAGTGTTGAATTGCTGCCAAATTTGTGATTGCTGACGTATCGCTGATAACAATCACAGCCTTCCAAGTTCTCGCAGATTTTTCAAATCCAATTCAAAATCCTCTACCTCATAGGAGTAGAGAGGGATGTTTCGCTGCTTGAGGAGTTGGCGAAAACTATTGGGTTGCATATCCGCTAGCTGACTGGCGTAGCCTATCGTTAAGCGTCCTGTCTGGAATAGGAACAGCGCAATTTCTTGACAAAACTCGCTTGGGGTGAGATGAGATGCTTGGAGAATTTCGTCTGAGATTACAACACTCATAACAAGGCTAGTTTACCGATTGTATTTTTAGGGTAGCCCAAGAAACGTCAACTCGTAGAGGTAAGGGGCTGGGGATTGGGGACTGGGGACTGGGAAGAAGGAATAAAGGTGTACTGAGTTTTGTTCAAAAATCAAATATGAGTCCTATAGGTGCTTCTTAGTTGCAATTATTGAATTGCTTGGTAATCAGGCAATTTGCAGCGTGCTAGGTTCAGGAATAGATTCACCTTCTACTTGCCAAGCTTCCAAGTACATTTCAATCACTTCTTCGCCATTACGAATAGCTTCCTCACGAGTTTTGCCATGAGTGCAAGGCATAATAACGCGATCGGCAAACTCTGGAATTGTGACTAGGAAAAGCTGATCTTCATCAGACCATTGAAGAATCATACTGTATCGATTCATAAATCCTTCTTCTCCCTTAACTCTTGGAGTTCAGTCAATAAACTTGCGAACTGTTTTTCTAGGTAGATTGGCACATCGTCTCCATCCTTACCAGGAATTGTTAGCGTTTTTTTGAGTAAAGGATGTAGCCAACGCTCATGACTACCTTTACCACGCTTAGGCAGATAAACGAATCCTTCACACCCAATTTGAGCTTTTAATTCCCGAATTTTCCTGGGCATGGATTTTGTCTACAATTACAATCATGAAGCTTTAATGAATAATACACAAATAGTTAATTATTATCGCTTATTTCAAATGAATGATAAATCCTGCGATCGCACTTCTCATTCTGGAATATTTAAGATTGTGAGTGCAAGAATATGTTGGGTAAGTCCATCCTTCTACCCAACCTTATATTTTAAAAGTAAGTGGTAGACCGTTCGCTGTAAAGTTATTGTTAGCTTGCGCCTTGATCGCCACTGTTTTCAATGTAACGGCGCAAAACTGAGTTAATCAGTGTTTTGTACTCTGCACCTTGTTTACGAAACCACGTTATCACTTCTGAATCTAACTCAATCAGGTCACTAGCTCGTGTTGCGGGAATCCTCAGCGTGGCATTTTCAAAAAACTCATCGCTCAATGGTGGGATGTCTGAGTAATCAATGTCCTCATCCGTCATCGCCTCTAATGCAGCCCAATCAGTACGTGAGGTATTGTTCAAGTCGTTGACGCTCATATCGGTTTGCCCTTCGTGCTGAGATAATGCGGACTATGTTGTTCTGGCGTTCTGTCCAAACGACAACCGCTACACCGTTGCCTAAAAAGCCCATTCCGATCCAGCGATCTTCGCCATAATCAAAACGCTCATCAAGCTCAATCAGCATGGAATTATTAAACATTCCGGGGACATCTGCAAAATCAATTCGATGTTTACGAATATTTTCAAGATTCTTTGTTTCGTCCCACTCAAACTGCATGAAGGCTCAATGAACAATACATAAACAGTTAAGTCCATTATCGCTTATTGCAGATGAATGAGAAATCCATTTATTTTTATAGTAAAAAACAGCGACGTTCCAATGCTTGCTTAAGTAAAACTTGATATTCTTCATCCCCAACCCGATAAGCCCCAAACCTCTCCAAATGTGGATTCATCATTTGGCCATCAAAAAACACAAATTTCCTCTGACGCAATCTTTCCACCAACTTTACCATCGCTACCTTCGAGCCTTCAGGAATCCGGTAAAACATCGACTCGCCAATGAAAGCCCCACCAATAACAATCCCTAAAATTCCCCCAGCTAACTCGTCACCCTGCCAAGTTTCAAAACTAAAAGCATAACCACTCTGGTAAAGTAGCCAGTAAATCTTTTGTAATTCCGGTGAAATCCAAGTTGTCTCTCTGTCAGCACACCCAGCCACCACAGCTTGAAAGTCCCGATTAATAGCCACACTAAAACGTTCTTGATTCAGGACACGCTGCAAAGACTTAGGGTAGCGAAACCGTTCATCCAAAGGAATAAAAGTTCGATCGCGACTTCCGTACCAACTCAGGCGATCGCACTCATCAGCCATGAGAAAATAGCCTTGTGCATAACCCTCAACAATAGCCGCGATATCATATTCCATAAATAAATATAAAAAAACACTCTTAGAAACGCCATTTGATCCTATCAACCATCCTCCGCGTTCCTCTGCGTTTTCCTCCGCGCCCCTCTGCGTTTAAAATAAAAAAAATGACTCAACCAATTCCCCCCATTACCCTACCACCACCCGAAAACCCTCTTCTCGAAGGTGAATGGTTACGAGAACGCTTACAACGCTGGCTAGATACAGAATTTATCCCCGAAGCAGTTAACCAAAACATTGCCCAACGAGCCGCACAGATTTTTGTGCGTCAACGGATGGAAGGAGAAAACGACCTTGGCTCTCTGGTAATTGCCATTGTCACAGAGATGCAGTCGTATGATTTTTCCAATAGCTTCTATGGAGAGTTTGCGATCGCTAACGCCGTCAGCGATCTACTCTTAGAAAGTCTGGGAATTGATAAGTGTTGTGGTCAATAATAAATAGTTAGGAGTTAGAAGTTAGGAGTTAGGAGTTAGGTTTGTCTCAATTAATAACTCATCACTCATAACTCATCACTCATAACTTTTTACCAACTAGACTTAACAACTCCAGGCAAAAGGCCTTCATGCGCCCATTCTCTCAGCACGTTCCGAGACAGTCCAAAATCGCGGTAAACACCTCTAGAACGACCAGTCAACCAGCAACGATTGCGGTGGCGGGTGGGCGCACTATTCCGGGGTAGCTGTTGAATCTTCCGGTGGACTTCTAGCTTATCTAGGGGAGATGCTGCACTTCTGAACTCTTCCAAAAGAGCTTCCCGCTTGTCAGCATACTTTTCTATCAACCTAGTGCGCTTTTTCTCGCGCTCAATCATGCTCTTTTTTGCCATATATTCTCTAACTTATTTAAAGACACCGTTTTCCATTCTACAGTTTATCCATCAATTCTGGGGTTACTTGTGTCGCTTACCCTACAACCACTGGTTTATTAGCAGTAGGACATAAATCGGCAAGTTCACAAGCAATGCACACGGGAGAGCGTGCTTTACAAATAGCACGACCGTGATAAATCAGCCGAATTGACCAATTCTCCCAATCAGGCTGAGGCAATAAAACCATTAAATCTTGCTCAATCCGAACGGGGTCTTTTTCTTGGGTTAAACCCAAACGTTCGCTAAGGCGCTTAACGTGAGTATCTACCGTCACTCCAACATTAATGCCATAAGCATGACCCAAAACTACATTGGCTGTTTTCCGCGCCACACCTGGAAGCTTTAATAATTGCTCCATTTGGTTAGGCACAACAGAGTCAAATTCGCTAACAATCATCCGACAGGCAGCTTGAATGTTCTTAGCTTTATTGCGATAAAACCCTGTTGAACGCACCAAGTCTTCTAATTCTACCAAGTCAGCGATCGCTAAACTCTCAGCATCAGGAAACCGATCAAATAAAGCTGGTGTAACCTTATTCACCCGCTCATCAGTACACTGAGCCGAGAGAATCGTTGCCACCAACAATTGTACTGGCGTTGAGTAGTTCAAAGAGCAAGTAGCATCTGGATAAAGACGCTTTAGCCGAGCTAAAATTTCTATCGCCCGTTGCTTCAAAGGTAAAACTTCCTTTTCCCTATTCCCCACTCCCTACTCCCCACTCCCTATTTTCACTGGAATAATTTTTGTACCCACTCCAATTGGCTAGTTAATTGAGTAGTTTCTTTGACTATCAGAAAAATTCCTAACCCTAAGAGTAACACCAAACCGGTTTGCATTACACCTTCTTGAATCCGGGCTGGTACAGGCTTACCGCGTAAACCTTCAATCAGCAGAAAAGCGAGTTGTCCGCCATCCAAAGCTGGCAAAGGCAAAATATTGATAATAGCCAAGTTAATGCTGATAATTGCCGCAAAAGACAACAGATTTGCGCTATTGTCTTCAGCTAATTTTGCACCGATTTTGACAATATTAACTGGCCCAGAAACTTGTCCGGCAGTTTGTTGAAAGTTGGTAATTAACTGCCCAAAACCACTGAGTGTACCAACAAATAATTGTTGAAACCTGTTAGCAGCAATGCCAAAAATTTCAAAAGGACTATTAGGACGGCGATAAACTGCTGTAGCATTGGGACTAAGTGCTACACCAACTACTCCTTTACCATCGGCTCCCAGTTTTGGCGTTAATTTCAGAGTTTGTTGTTGGTTATCACGCAGAATTTTCAGTTCGATTTGCTGATTGGGATGAGTTTGAATTTCTTTTGTCAGCAACGGAGTTGACTTTTCAGAAGCCGGGAGTTCTTGACCGTTAACAGCCAGAATAATATCTCCTTCCCGAATTCCTGCTTGATAAGCAACAGATTCCTGATTAACAGGCTGTACGGCGACACCAGCTTTATAGGTTAATTCCTTGGGAATACCGACGATACCCAATTGCAGAACCAACACTAAATAGGCAAATATTAAATTTGCGATGACTCCGGCACTGATAACAATCGCCCTGTCTAAAACTGGACGGTTACGTAGTAGATTTGGGTCATTGGGTGGAACATCGCTATCGGGGTCATCATCGGGAAAGCCCACAAAGCCGCCCAAGGGAAAGGCGCGGACAGCATATTCAGTTTGCTTTCCTTGATACTTAAGAAGAACTGGGCCAAAACCCAAAGAAAAGCGGTTAACGAGAATGCCTTGAGAACGGGCTGCAACAAAATGTCCCAACTCGTGTACCAAGATTAAAACAGCCAAAACTGCGATCGCTGCTAAAACTGACATAGAGTAAATTAGTGAAAATATTAAGCTATAGTTATCTCCATTCTAATTGGGCATTGGGCATTGGGCATTGGGCATTGGGCATTGGGCATGGGGCATTGGTAAAAGACAAAGGACTAATTACAATACTTCACGTCCCAAATAAGGTTGCAGCGCTTCTGGTATCCTTACCGTCCCATCAGGTTGTTGATAATTCTCCAAAATTGCTGCCATAGTCCGTCCCACAGCCAAACCTGAACCATTGAGGGTATGTACGAACTGAGTGCCTTTCTTCCCCGCCTCTTTGAAGCGAATATCAGCCCGTCGCGCCTGGAAATCTATAGTATTGGAACAGCTAGAAATTTCGCGGTATTTGCCAGAAGAAGGCAACCAAACCTCTAAATCATAAGTTTTGGTAGAGGCAAATCCCAAATCTCCAGTACTTAAATTTACTACTCGGTAAGGCAACTTCAACGCCTGTAAAATTGCTTCTGCATTCCCTACCAATTTCTCCAGTTCATCAAAAGATGTGCTGGGTTCGACAAATTTCACCATTTCCACCTTGTTAAATTGATGGAGGCGAATTAATCCCCGCATATCGCGCCCATAGCTACCAGCCTCGCGGCGAAAACAGGGAGTAAAAGCACAGTGATAAATAGGTAAGTTTTCAGCAGCGAGAATTTCACCTCGATAAAGATTTGTAACTGGAACCTCCGCCGTTGGAATCAGCCACAAATCATCATCAGCGCATTTAAAGCTTTCTTCCGCAAACTTGGGTAACTGACCAGTCGCCGTCAAAGACTCGGTATTAACTAATAGAGGCGGACTGACTTCCACATAACCCGCTTGAGTATGGAGAGACAGCATAAATTGAATTAAAGCCCTTTCCAATGCCGCACCAGCGCCTATCAATGTCACAAAGCGACTTTGGGCAACTTTCACAGCCCGTTCAACATTGAGAATACCTAGCTTTTCGCCAATTTCCCAGTGAGGGAGAATATTCGGATTTTGGGGAATGTACTCATCACCCCAACGCCGCACTTCTACGTTATCTTCCTCATTTTTACCAAGGGGTGTAGAGTCGCTTGGTAAGTTAGGAAGTGCTAACACAAGTTGAGCAATTTTAGCTTTAAGGTCTTTTTCTTGGGGTTCCAGTTCACTCAACGTAGCTTTGACAGAGTTACCTTCATCCCGCAAAGCTTGAATTTCTGGGTCTTGAGGATTTATCCCAGATTTAATCTTTTGCCCGACAATTTTACCAATTTCGTTGCTACGAGCTTGGAGTTGACTGCGCGTTCCCTCAAGTTCCCGTTGTTGCCGATCTAATTGTAAAATCGGTTCGATGTCGTATTTACCACTACGACTATCCAATCGTTCTTGAACTAATTGCGGATTTTCCCGTATTTGCTTGATATCCAGCACAGATTTTTCTCAGTTTTTAGCCTATTATCTTCCAGTCAACATTTCAGCAGCATATAGCCAATTATGCACCCAAGTCAAAAGAGGGGGATAAGGAGAGAAGAACCTAGTAATTCTTGACTTTTGACTCCTAAACTAAAGTCGGTTGATGCGATTGAGTAGCCAAAGTGATGCTAACAGTCCAGCAAAGTGGGCTTGTAAGGTCTGGATATTTGCTAAAACCACAAACATATCTAAACCACTGATAATCGCTTGATTAGCTTGGGCAGAAAATATTAATTGACCTTGAGACAAAGCCCTAAGCGTAAAACTACCTACAATTGCTTGCGCCCCTAATAGAGTTAACAATATTCCCGCCAAATTAACCCATAATCCTAAGCGTAACACTTGTACAGTCTCACTTTTCCGGGGGCGGTTGCTGGGATTAGAAGATTGGAGTTGATTGCCAATTCTGGTGTAACGGTAAGCTAAATAAATGCCTCCACCCAATGCCAAAAGTCCACAAACTTCTAATAAGACACCAAAACCTGTTCCCGCATTATTAGTACTACCAATATTCCGACCAAAAAGGCTGTTTGCCAGCAAAATTACGCCAGAAACTACACCTAAAGCTAACTGAATCCAGAAGCTACTCCAACCTAAAAGACGAAATATTTGGGCAATTGCCCGTAGAGTTGAGGAAGATGATGGGGCATCGGGAGTTTGTGACATAGTAGTGATACCAATTTGCTGGGCGCTTGATCAAGGGGCACGGAAGAGGACACAAAGACACGGAGAGTACTTTTCCCAAGCTTCCCGGCCTTCTTTCTGACTTTTCACGGCATCTAGAAAACCTCACTTCTATTTCTCTCTTTTAAAAGGAGAGACTTTGAATTTTCCTGCTTTAGGAAGCGGGAAAGGGACTAGGGGGTTAAATTTTTCGTGGGCTTTTCCATATAACCTGAATTGTCAGGTGTTGTTTCTCCTGCTTGAGGTCTTCTTTGATAAATTTACTATCACACCTGCCATAAGAGACAAGAGATTCTCTGATGCAGGAAATCAGTAATGGTTACAACTTAAGTGTTTTCACTGCCGTAGCAGCTTTAACCCAGACATCTCCTTTAGCGTAAGCTTTCAGAATTCGCATTGGGAAAATCACTGGAAAACAAAGTGTTTATGAACTTTTACAGACAAAATAGCATTTTACCTGTAAAATTTCTTCGATGGCATTTTATTGCTTCAGCAGTTCTAACTAGCTCGGCATCACTTAACACCAAGATAGTGACTTTGCCACTGTCTGTTCGCTCCTCACCACCCGTATCGAGCTTGAGTAGGGATACACTATTTTGTGCCCCTAAAACTCGCAAACTCGTCCCACAACTTCACAGGCGTGGGTAACTATTTCCTATTTACGCAATGGATATCTAGTCTAAGTAGCTTTATATATTACTCACTTATCAGTAGCACTATATACTGGCTACAAGGATTGTAGACCCTACCCTAAGGCATTTTTTTAGCCATTCACTAACCATGAAACTTGAGGATATATATCAATTCTTTGAGAATCCTCCGCCAACTTACCTTTGTCAGGAAGTAGCAGTTTGTTACATACTGTCTGTTTTATTACAAGGTGAATCTTACGGAACCGAGTTGATTGAGCGATTAGAAACTGAATATCCAACCTATAGACTTTCGGATACCGTACTTTATAGTGCAATCAAATTTCTGGAAGATGAAAGGGCAATTACTGGATATTGGAAGAAACTCGAAGGACGAGGACGCCCCAGGCGAATGTACCAAGTTTCTCCAGAATGGCACGTTCAAGCGCAGGATTTAGCTTTTCAATGGCTTGACTACATCAACAAGAGGACAAAGTAACGAATAATTGATAATGAATAAGTCTCCTCCAGTCAAACAATAACAATTAGTTATGGATACTGCTATTTTGCCATCTACGTTCCTGCTAACCTTGTTGTTATCAGTTGGGCTGTTTTTCTTTATTCGTGCCTCGACTAAAGACCGCATAGAAACAGCACAACTGGTATCTGAGCAAGACGAAGCTGCTTTAATGTCTCAATTAAAAGAGTATTTTCGTTCGCGGTCTTACCGAGTAGCACAGGTAGACCGAGAACAAAACCAAGTGACTTTTGAAGGTAATGTTCGCCCCAGTTGGTTTTTAGCTATATTTTTAACTCTGCTGGCAGCGACTGGTATTGTTTCTCTATTACTAGTCGTGTACCTGCTTTTTCCTAATTTCAGTACCTTTGTTCTGCCTATGGTACTGCTGTCGCCTTTGAGTGGTCTATTTTATTGGAAAAAATCTGGAAGACTTGAGAAGGTGTCGCTCAAAGTAGAAACAACTCAGAGCGAACAAACCTCCTCAAGTAAAATCACTGTAGTCGCCCATCGAGATGAACTGGGCGAGTTACAGAGGATTCTACAGCTCAAGGCTGCTGAATAATTGTTGGTTTTTATGACCATCTCTTAACTATGATATGCAGACTTCTGATCTGACCTACTCTTTAGGCACTGGAAAGTAGGAAGGAGCAAATTAAGACTTCTGCTTTGTCAATTTTCCCCACGACAAAAGTAGTGGGGAAAAATTTAAATTCATTAACTTAAATTTGTTGACAGAGCAAGGTTTAACAATTTACGGCATAAAACCCAACTTCACTAGCGCTTTTGGAGGCGCTTGGCTCTATACCCACTCCCTGCATCTTCAAAATAGTATCAATCCATGCAATCTAGCGTGGTTTGACACAAGTTGATATTCCAACTACCTGGACTAGCCTTAAAGAGCAAATCAGCTCCAAACTAAAAAAAAATTAAATTTTGCATAAACTTAGCAATTTTGCCAGTTAATGATAGTTAGGAGCCACATTCAATGCCTAAGATGACTGTTTATGGTTCACCGACTAGCTAAAGCAAGAGGTTCTTGACCTGGCGAAGGTTCTAACACCCTCAAGCTAGGAAACAAGAAATGGTTTTCCTCTACGTATTGAGCACCAAAGAGTCCCTTTTCTGCCCAGAAATAACGGTCTGTGGTGTGTTCATTTCGCTTTACGAGTAGCAACGCAGGTGGCAAAATACCTTCAGCTTGAATGAATCTTCTCGCTGCTGTCACAGGTTTTTCTTCGCCACTTTCGATGCTATATTGAGGCACATGTTCCAAAATTCGCCGTCCTTCCTGACGACGACGACTTTTCCTTTTGCGTCTCCTTGCCAATCTATTGTCCTCCTCTTTCAAGCTATAGATTGTAGTGATAGCTACAAAATCAGTCGTCATTATATAGGTTCTAGTTCAAAATATCAATAGTTTTTAACCTTTTAATTTAAGAAAATTAATATCTTTGGAGATAGGGAAAACAAAATAACCTAAGGATATAATCCCTTGGTACAAACCTTTCATGTAGAAGATTTTAGTTAAGCTTTATTAAATAGGTGAGGTAAAAACTAAGTATCTTTTCTTTATCATGCCTCAAAATCTGTAATCTTGAGCAAAAGCTAAAAAATGTTAATGTCTGCCAGTTCCGATTTTCTTGCTTTATGTCGAGAGCAAATAGCGCTACTAACCCAAGGGCTGGGAGCAACTTTAAGTATTGTGTACCTGACGCAAGAATTGGTAGAGACTCCTTCGGGTGAGGCCAAACTGATTCCTGTAGTAATCTACCCCGAAACAGCATTATTACCAGCAGGGGAAGAGACTGCTGAAGCGACAGTACACAAACAACTTCAAGTTGGAAATGTGTTTATATTACCCAATCAACAGAGAAGGTTATTGACAGCAGGATCAGAATCTCCAACCTCGTCACCGGAGTCTGAGATCCCAGATGCGTCTCAACCGCATCTAAAAGAGGAATATTTATTTAGTGGTAACCAAATTGTTTTACCTCTGGTTTATGAGGGTGTGATGATGGGGTTATTAGTGACGGGTAGGGAAGATCGGGGATGGAATGAACACGAAGAAAGTCAGATTCAACGCATAGCCCAAACACTGGCGATCGCTTGTATTTTAGATCAACGGCGAGCATGGTTTGAGCAGCAGTTACATGAGCAACAAGTTCTTCAAGAAAAACAGCGAGATTTGCTAGATAATCTGTTGCATCAGTTTCGTAACCCATTAACAGCATTGCGGACTTTTGGTAAACTGCTATTGAAAAGGCTCAGACCAGCAGACACAAACCGAAATGTGGCAAATAGTATTGTGCGGGAAAGCGATCGCCTCCAAGAATTGCTGCAACAATTTGATCAAGTAATTGATTTGACAGAGGCAGATTTAGCACCACTACATCTTCCTGAAGAAGTATTTGTAGAAGCAACTATTCAAAAAGATGCTAAACCGCCGCTATTATTGCCGGGAACAGGAGATAAAGCAGTTGACTGCTCTTTAGCAGATATATTAGAACCATTATTAATATCAGCCAAAGCGATCGCCCAAGAGCGAAAGCTAAAACTAATAACTGAAATACAACAGAATTCACCCCTAGTACGTGCCAACGTCAAAGCATTACGAGAGGTATTAACTAACATTATTGATAATGCTTTGAAATACACTCCCACTGGTGGCAAAATTTTAATTCAGGCGGGGCAAGAAAAGGCTAATTTTCAGGGAATTGTCATTAGTGACAACGGGCCTGGCATTCCGCCCCAAGATTTAGAACATCTTGGAGAACGGCATTATCGGGGTGTACAAGCGCAAACAGAAATCCCCGGTACTGGTTTGGGGTTAGCGATCGCAAAACAATTAATAGAGCAAATGCAGGGCGAAATCGAGGTTTTCAGCCCTGCAATCAACTCTAAGATAACTTCAACCGATGCACCGGGAACTACGTTTATTATTTGGTTACCGGAAGTTTAGGATTTGTCATTTGTCCTTTGTAAATACTAATGACTAATGACCAATGACCAATGACTATTTGAGCGAGACTAGTAAATTTTGATTGATAGTCATTTGTAAATCGGTATCTGGGTCAATGGCGATTAAGTCAACACTATTTTTGCCGAAGAACAGACCAACCAACGCACCGATACCAGCACCACCCAAGACTTCTTCTGTAGCAATGGCGCGATCGCCTGTGACGGCAGATACCGCAGTTGCTGCACCTGCGCCCAATACAGTATCTTTGAGAATTGAACCAATACTAGTACCCTTCTTGACGGTTTCAGTTTTGGTAATCACGTCTGAAGTAGCGTTAAGCTGATACTCCTGACCATTGGTCAAAACCAGTTTCTCGGCAACGAATTGAGAACCACCTGTAGCAGGTTTGAGTTGACCAATAACTTGACTACCAGCCGGAATTACTACAGAACCTTCTTGCGTAACCACGTTTTGGGATACTGTTAATGTCAAAGGCGCTGTTTCATCCTTTGTAACCAGAATTTTTTCTGCCTTGTCATACTTCACGGGGATAGCAGTCCCTTGAGGAATTGTCACAGCTATAGGTGTTGGGGTAGTAGAACCGATAGCCACAACATAAGGCGAGTTAATTGCTGAGGCTTGATTAGAACTAACCAATGCTTGGTAGATAAAAGCTGCTACCTGGGCGCGAGTGGCGGTTGCAGTTGGATTTAAGAACTTCACATTAGGATAGTTCACCACAATTTGCTTTTGGGTTGCTGCTGCGATCGGGCTACGGGCATAGCTAGCGATGTTAGAAGCATCGTTGAAGTATTGCAAAGTACTTTCGGTATTGCCGCTAGGAGTATATTCCAGACCATTAGCGAGGGAAACTAAAACCTGCTGGCGGGGAATAGCTTGGTTAGGCTCAAAACGATTTCCAGGATAACCAGATAAGAAACCAATGGTATAGGCTTGTTGAATGGCATTGGATGCCCAATAGTTGCTGGGCACATCAGCAAAATTGATTGCTTGCCGTTGCGCTGGTTTTTGGAAAGCTTTGTTGACCATAGCGGCAAATTGAGCGCGTGTCACTGCTTCTTCAGGGCGGAAACTACCATCAGGAAATCCGGCAATTACACCTCGCTGTGACAATTCTTGAATAAATTGTGCTGCCCAATAATTAGATGAAACATCAGAAAAAGTAGTTTGAGCAAAAGATGGTGAAGCTGCAATGAAAGGCGCTACAGTACCGACTGTGACGCTTAAAGCCATGAGTGCTGCTGTTCCAGATTGCAAACTATTTAAAGTAAACATTAATTTTTAATCCCGGTACAATTAGTTTTTTTACTGTTAATTAATTAGACCTTTGCTCAAGTATTAGGTTCCCAATAATTTCTGCTTTTTGGAAAACCCATTACTTTCGACATACAAGGTAATCAGATAGTTAAAATTAGAAAATATCTGCCAACAGAGCTAGCAGGAGGTAATAGTGAAATTAGCCCATTACTGATTAATGCTATTAAATAAGTATTTTAGAAAATATGAATATTGAGTGAGACGATACAGAGATGAAATAGTTGCTGAAAAATAGATTTTTTAGGTTTAAAAATGAAGGCGATCGCCCACTATAGTTAAAGTGGCGATCGCCTATCAGAGGTGATTAAAGTTAGGACTTGAATTGAGTTACGACATCAAGCAGTTAATTCCTGGGGTTTGACACGACATAAGGCGAGTTAATTGCTGGGGCTTGATTAGAACTAACCAATGCTTGGTAGATAAAAGCTGCTACCTGGGCGCGAGTAGCAGTTGCGGTTGGATTTAGGGACTTCACATTAGGATAGTTCACCACAATTTGTTTTTCAGTTGCTGCTGCGATCGGGCTACGGGCGTAGCTAGCGATATTAGAGGCATCATTGAAATACCTCAGAGTACTTTCGGTATTTCCACCAGAAGTATATCCCAGACCGTTGGCGAGGGACACCAAAACCTGCTGGCGGGGAATAGCCTGGTTAGGCCCAAAGCGATTACCAGGATATCCTGCTAAGAAACCAATGCTATAGGCTTTCCCAATGGCACTGGATGCCCAGTAGTTGCTGGGCACATCAGAAAATTTGATCGCCTGTCGTTGCTGTGATTTTCGGAAAGCTTTATCGACCATAGCCGCAAATTGAGCGCGTGTCACAGGTTCATCAGGGCGGAAAGTACCATCAGGAAATCCAGCAATTACACCTCGCTGTGACAATTGTTGAATAAATTGTGCCGCCCAATAGTTAGATGAAACATCAGAAAAAGCAGTAGTTTGAGCCGAAGGTGAAGCAGGAGTTTGAGCCAAAGATGTCGAGGAGCATCCCGCTTGGATAGGTTTGCTTTGCAAAGTATAAGTCATTGGCTCACAAACTAAACTTACCGACTTAGACTCTACATTATTCCGCGTTGGCGGATTTTGTCTATCTAACTTTGATTTCCAATTACTAGATATTTTTTCAATAGTGGGATGCTTACTTAAAAACTCTGAGTCTGCAACAACATCGTTAGGTCCTTTGACATTTATCTTAGAACTATTGAGGTAGATATTATAGTCATAAGTAACATTTTGAGTATTGTAATTACTGTTAATAACCTTGCCAGGATACGCATAGAGAATGTTTCTTAAAATTTTGACATCAGATGACTTATTAGCAAATATTTGCCCATTTTCAATTTCTGGACTCTGATTATTTAAAATAGCAGTATTATTTACAATATCAACATGATCGCTTAAAAATGAATGAATACCGGAACCACCATTATTAAATGAAAGATTGTTTTTAACTAAAGTACGTCCTATATATGGACTCATTTTTATTTTCTTCTCATCATTTCTCGAACTATCGATAATGATGCCATTACCGTCTGTAATCATTCCAACTGCAATCCAAGGGATGTACATGCGATTGTTGTAACTCTTGTTGTTGGTAATGAACATCTTGTATCCCCGGTTATTGTCAGAATTCCAATTGTTCAACAATGAAATGCCACTGTTACCATAAACGCTATACCAAGCATTATTGAATACCACGTTATTATCTATTGTCACATAGTCAGATTGAATCGCTGAAATACCTCCTCCTCCACAGTCATGCACTTTGTTATTCACAATACGGATGTGATGAATACGACCATTGTTTCGTCCGTCAATGTTGATGCAGTTTCCATTAGTCAGTGGGTTTACTTTGTTTGTTTTCTGACTCATTGCATAATCAAGGGTGATATTAGCATTGTTCCCTATAACCTCCAGGCCGTTGATCTCAATATATGAAGCTCCATTTGAAATCAAAATACCATTCCATGTATTGTGCTGAATTTTTGGGGAATGCCCAGGATATGCTTTATACCTAATCCATGCATTTGCTTTTCCAGAACGTTTAATATTTACTACACTCCCAGCTTTGGCCATATTTTTGTATACGCCGTTCATAATCAATACTGTATCGCCAGGGTTGGTAAGGTCTGCTGCCTTTTGAATTGTCCTAAAGGCGGATGAAGTAGAAAGCCCGTTATTTTTGTCGTTTCCACTACCACTAACATAGTATGTTTTCGGTTTTGAATTCGCGCTAATTAGCTGGCGGCTAGATAGGCTCATTTCCTTATTAGTGGATACTTGATCTTGATGGGTGTTTGGAACTAAAAATTCTTTTATCCTTTCTCCCTGACTTAAAAGACCTAATACTACGGGAATTGCAAGACATGTGCCTATACCGAAACCTCGAATTTCCACAAGCAAAAGCTCCTTTATTGCCACCCACTATTTAACAAAAATATCAGGATATTACGTAATTTTGAATACTCTTTTGGATAGAGAAGAAAATAGAGCCGATTTTCCTAACTCTCTACACAGTACAATTAAATAAGTATATTAATAAATATTGATAATGATTAAGACGATATAAAGGTAGAATGGTTGCTGTTAAATATATGTTTTTGCTATTAAAATTGAAGGCGATCGCCACTTTAAATGTATTGTGCGATCGCCTATTAGGGGTGATTAAAGTCACGAGTTAAATTAAGTTAAATCTAGTAGCGGGATTGTGGTACTAAATTCAAGTTAGAATTCAGTGTAAGCTTCAAATCCTGTGCGGGTCTAAGAACAAAGGCACTTCCTTGTTTTTTCCTCAAAAGCACACTTGCTCCCGCACCCGCAGCCCCACCGAGAACAGGTTTTAAATCGTCAATTTTGCGGTTACCAGTTACTAGTGAACCTAAAAGACCAGCACCAGCACCAATAGCTGCATCAGTTAAAACCTGACCTGTGCTGGGCCCCTGTGAAACTTTTTGAGTTGTGGTATATGTCCGAGAACTTGCATTAATTGGCTGACGCTGACCATTAGAAAATTCTAATTCTTGAGCTACAAACCGCACGCCTTTCCCTTGATTATCATCTGTAGTTCTTGAATAATAACTATCTAAATCAACAGATTCTAATCGTCCATTTACTTTAGTCCCGGCGGGAATCAAGACATTTCTATTTCTGTCAATAATGTCATTCGCTATTCTCAAGGTTAGAGATTTACTTTCCCCAGGAGCAATAGTGATTGTCTCTTTCTCGTAGGTAACAGGTAAAGCAACCCCAGAAGGAATAGTAACGTTTCCATATTGCCCAACTCTGTCTTGCCCAATTCTGTATTGTGCATTAGCAGGAGCTAAAGTTAACAGTGGGGCAGTGACGCTTGCAGTAACGGCTATTGCCATGAGCGCAGCAGTTCCAGATTTCCATTGATGTAGGCAAGTCATAAGTGAGTAAACCTTTGTATATGTGATGTATTTAATGACGTTGATTCACTTAGTTTGTTTCTAAAATTTATGAAACCTGTTTATAGGCGCATTCTGAATATGAAAGTGCTTATATAACCTGGAGTTTGTGTTGCAACCAGTCTTATTGGAGATATCGCTCCTCAGAATTTGTATTTTGCTAATGTGCGTCACTAAATAGATGGTGAGATACTCTCAATATGACGCAAAATTAATTTAATTGTTGCCAAAGTTGTTTTATTGTTTACATCCATATATAGGAATGCGAACAGCTTAAAAATAGTGCCGTACTCTCGCAGCCACACAATACCAGTTCGCTCCAGTCGGGAAACCCTTGACGTTCGCAAGCTCGCTACCGCTACGCTAACGGCAATTCCTTCTTGGGGGAACCCCCTTCTCTACGAGACGCTTTGAGTTGGCGGCAGCCTCTGCCTTTGGGAGAATATGGGACTACCTCACCACACGATTGGCTCCTCTAGGTATTTTTTCAAAAATCAAATATGAGTCCTATATCTACACCACTAAATAGAGGCAAATGGGCTGACTGCTAACTCTTAAGCTAATCTGCATTTAAGTTGCATAAAATCAGGGCTAGAGCAGCTTACTACAAGCGAATCATTCTGAAAAAATGAATGACGATTAGCTTACTTTTATTGTAGATTTATTTCCTAAAACTTGGGAAAGGTTTGCAATTTATTGGTTAGTCAGGAGCAAAGCCAAGGACACCCTACCTCATGGTCAGAAGACTACAGCAGGAGTTTCATGTCTCGTAGAGAGCGTCTCCGGCTTTACTCCTAAATTCTTCAATGGGAATAAATTTTGATGCGATCGCAGCAATTCTTATGCTGGGTTAAAATTTATCAATTATGGAATATGGCTATGTAGCGGTTCTCAATTGCATAAAAGACAGGAGCCATTTGTGCGGACGCCTTAAAAGAGTTGAGCAAACTGAGGTATCGTCGGTAGGATTTCTCACAGGTACGAGAACTGCTACAAACCTTGTATTGGAGCTGAAAGCTCTGACTATTTCTTCTCCAGCAATTTTTTACTAGATATCAGGTACATGCCTAGCAGGAATAGACCCGCTACTGTTGCAGGTTCAGGTATGCTTTTGATTTTGGCATAAATAGCTGTTTTAGTTGTGCCTCCTTCAAGAGCCTTAATACTTATCTGCCCAACGTCTGGATTAAAACCAGTTAGTTCAAGCGTGTATTTATTGCCTTCAAAGGCAAAAGTCCGATTACTCAAGTTTTCGTCTATAAATACAAGGTCTGCATTCTCTTCTTCAGAATTTGTTACGCTATTAGGTGTATTTACTAGATGCAATTTCAAGTCAAAAACTTGACTGATTCCAACGGGAGAGCTGAAGGATACATTGAGATTTAAAGGCACCTCTTCAACACTTGTACCTTTAACTACAGTTCCATTAAAGTAAGCTAAATCACCTACTTTGAATACAGAGTTAATGTCAGTTGAAAACGAATTTCCAATAAAGGTAAGTTTATTTGAGCCTGTTATTGTACACCCACTAGGATTTGGACTTGGTAGACACACATTAGCATCACCCCAAGTAAATATGTTGTTTCCCACACCTGTGTATATGGGATTGGGATTGATATCGATGCTTCCTGGAGTAGGTTCTCCCCATGTACCAGTAGAGATACCAGAAAAACTTAGAGCATCTGCTTGGTCAGAGAAACCAAGTGCTATAGTCGCACCCACAAAAAAACTAGAGATAGCAGTCGCAAAAATCAAACTTAGTTTCATAACTTAAGTATCCAAATCTAATTTTGGAGCTTTTTTAAACTATGTTTCCAGTCTAAATTAGTAAACTTTCTTAAAACGCGCCAATATTTTGCTGGATTTTATTATAAAATATTATCTAAATAATTATTTTATTAAGTTAAACTTATGAATTGGCAAAAAATATTTTAATAATTACAAATTAGTAAAACAGTAATTGTGTAGGCGTAGCCCATCGTAGACATCGTTACCTTACTCGCTTCTCTGATCAATTGTCAAGTCAAGATAAAGTTACTCTTTTTTACACTCTTCACGTTATTGAGACAAATGTGATTCGTTGGTCGAATTCAAGGAGAACCAACTGCAAGGGATAAAAAACCCTGTAATTCTAATCGAATCTTGACAAATTGAAATAGACTATTTCTTTTTCTCCCCCTGCCTCTTTTTCAAAGGTTTTCAGTATATACTTTATAGCTTTGACAAAATTTCTGGCAACAACTGACTAGGAACTTTAGATAAAGCCAGATTTTGTCCTTGTATGCCTAATTCATTATGAAAAGCACGAATAGTTTTCACTATATAATTAAAGGATGTTTGATAAGCCTCTGGCTGTTTGCTTAATCCGTTTAAGGCTTGTAAATGGTTGTCTAATGCTATTTCTAGGTGTTGAGAACGTGTTGCTTTGTCATCATTAAACGACTTATCTATTACTAGCTGATAATGTGCTAGTCCCAAGTTATTATAAGAGGCAAGCAAATCAAAACTTAAAGGAATACCGCTAAGTGAGTGAGCCAAGGCTACGGCCTCTTCGTAAGCGCTAATACATAGTTGCAGATACTTTTGCCGTGCCTCTTTAGTTGTTTGAGATAGGTTTGCTAGATGCCAGTAGGCAGTACCCAGGTTATTTTGTGTAGCGGCGCAGGCGCTGGGAACATTAGCTGGAGTGCGATACTTGAGAGCTTCGGTGTAGACATCTATAGCTAGCTGGAGATTTTGGGCAGGTTGTTCGTATTGTGCTAGATTCCAACAGGCGGTGCCGATGTTGTTTTGAATCATGCCATACTTGAGCGGTTCTTGTTCGGGGTTGTAGTGTACAAGTGCTTCGTTGTAAGCTGCGATCGCTTTCTTTAAATGCACAATCGGTTGGTTGTATTGCCCTAAATGCCAGTAAGCAGTACCCAAATTGTTCTGGCAAGCCGCATACTTTAATGAATCCATCTCGGCTGTACGGTAGCTCAGTGCTTCATTGTAAGCTAAAATTGCTTGCTGCCAATTTTCAGATGGGTGAGAAAAACGAGCTAAATCACCATAAGCTGTCCCCAAATTATTTTGTACACGAGCGTAAGTTTCTGAGTGTGTCTGGGGCGAGATCATCTTCAACGCTAACTGATAAAATTCTATTGCCTGCTCTATATAAGTTTGTCCTTCCTCAGAATTAGGCGGTGTACGGTATAGCATCCAGTAGAGTGTACCCAAATCATTTAAGATATCTGGGAGTTGTGGTGAGGCTTCGTCATAGCTAATAGCCTCCTGATAGGCAATAATTGCCACCATCAGATTTTCTAGGGTTGACTCTCCTTGCTCAATGCGAAGGCGGTATAAAGTGCCCAAGCGATGATAAGCTTCTGCCAGTACTTCTCCTGGAACTTGTTTTTGGTGTAATTCTTCAATCTCCAACAAAATCTGCTGCGGTTGCAAGTAATCCTCTGTATGTTGGACAATATTTGTATTTATTGTTGCTATTACTAGCTCCGTTAACTCGCTACTAATATGAGATAAAGACGACAGCGATTGATTATTACTTGCGCTACCAGACCTATTAGTAGATTCCTGCTGTTGTGGCGCAGCCTTTAATAAATCTGCTGTCGATGGCGATTCCTGGGTTTTATCTACGCTATTCCCTTGTGTTTCTGCCGGAAAATCGGAATTATTCTTCAACTTTAACTCAGTATCGGCGCTTCTAAGTTCTGTTTGGGTAACTGATTCATCTACAATTGACTGC
Organism: Nostoc commune NIES-4072; assembly: GCF_003113895.1. NCBI lineage: Bacteria > Bacillati > Cyanobacteriota > Cyanophyceae > Nostocales > Nostocaceae > Nostoc > Nostoc commune. Next base: position 5,535,741 of record NZ_BDUD01000001.1, read on the forward strand.
TCAATATAGCCTAGATCCAAGCTTCTGGGATTAGAAAAACGTTCTGGATAACCTGAATTCTGAGTCGCTGGTGTAGGTTCTCCGGCAAACACAAATACGCCAGTCCGACAACGCCAAAACTGTGGCGCTGATTGCTTGATAGCAGATAACCAAGGACGCGGTATCCATAACAGCAAGTTAGATTCTTGTACAGAGAAATATTGTTCGCTTCGGCGGAGATGGTGCAAAAATAACCGTTGTGTAGCGACTGGTTGCTTGGTGAGATGCTCCACGCCGACAATCTGAAATGCTGGTACTGGAAAAGGTCTTCCAGGGGTATCTTTTGATGCTCCAACAATTGGCGGTGGATAGTTTGCCAACCATTGATTTATTTGAATTATGGGATTGGGATCATTTAAATTCAAACGCAACGTAACTAATCGCGGATAAGCTAGAGTGCTATTTTCTTGGGCATTTGATCGCTGAGATAGCACTTGTCCAATAGGATAAGCCAATGTAGAATGCAGACGAGTTGCTACTTGATTTCTCAAGTGTAAATCATCACATACTGCTAAAAAAAGTTGCCGTCGTAAACCAAGACTTAAGGCAAGTTTCAATCGTTGGTATACTTGCCGATTCCAAGTGGAATTATCATTTTGTGCAGTATCATTCACGCTCATGGCGGCTAAAGAGCCAAAACACAATACATATCACCTTTCTCGGCATATCCAAGTCGGCTAATCTCATAATAGAAATGATTTTTAAGCTAACGCTGTGCTGCTTAGGATAAATTGAGTTTTTCAGGTATAGTAAAATAAATTAGTATATAATGATACTCTAATTTCTGATTCAATTTTAACAAAAAATAAAAAAGCAGGCTCCTTTTAAAATCGGAACCTGAAAAACTATCAAGAAAATGAAGTTTTATTAAAATATTTTACGATCAGCTGCTCTTAGAAACAAAGAAGGCAACTAGAATCAAGCCGCCAACCAAAACTGTAGCGACTATTCCTAGTAAAAGATAAGTTCGCTTCTGCCCTTCTGTGGGGGGTTCTGCTTGATAAATCTTTGGTTCCTTGGCGAAATTATTTAGAAGACCGCCTTCTTCGTTTGTATAGGGCATGAATTAATTCCTTTATCTTTATCGTTCATTTAATGTTACATAAATGCTAAATCCGCCCTTAAACTGCTAGACAAATCGTTACATTGGGGATTGGGCATTGGGGATTGGGGATTGGGGATTGGGCATTGGGCATTGGGCATTGGGCATTGGGGATTGGGGATTGGGCATTGATTATTCCCCTTGTCTCCCTTGTCTGTCTATTCCCCACGCCCATGCTCCACGCCCATGCTCCACGCCCCAGATACTGTTGGTCAATTTACTTTCTTGTTAAACCCGCCATCCCTAAAATCTTGGTTTTGCATTGCTTTCCCGCCCTGCAATAAATTGATTGCTCATAGCTAAAGTGCGTTGAAACGCACTGAAATTAAATAAATTAAGATCGATTGGGGCTGATGAGTTAGAATCCTTACCAATTCGCCAACAGTATCTGCCCTATGCCCCATGCCCCATGCCCCATGCCCCATGCCCCATGCTCTATGTCCTATGCCCCATGCCCCATGCCCGATTCCCTAACTAGTAATCGTCCCAGTCAGAGGTGAACTAGGACTGGCGTAGTCTTTGATAGGCATTCTGCCAGCAATGTATGCCAAACGACCGGCAACTGTTGCTAAATTCATGGCACGAGCCATTGCTGCTGGGTTTGGAGAAAGTGCGATCGCACTATTAATCAACAAAGCATCTGCTCCCAATTCCATTGCTTGGGCGGCTTCTGAGGGTGAACCAATACCGGCATCTACCACCACTGGTACACCCGCATTTTCGATGATGATTTGGATGTTGGCGGTTGTTTTTAGTCCTTGTCCAGAACCAATTGGCGATGCTAAAGGCATAACTGTAGCACAACCTACTTCTTCTAAACGTTTGGCTAACATCGGGTCAGCGTTAATATAGGGCAATACTGCAAAACCTTCTTTAACTAATTGTTCTGCGGCTTGCAACGTCCCAATTGGATCTGGGAGTAAATACTTAAGGTCAGGTATTACTTCTAACTTTATAAAATTATTATCTTCCTGCCCTAACAATTTCGCCATTTCTCGCCCTAAACGCGCTACCCGAATCGCTTCTTCAGCAGTTTGGCAACCTGCGGTATTAGGCAACATCCAGATTTTTGTCCAATCTAAGGCTTCAGCTAAACCTTCATGTCCGGGGGCCTTGGTTTGTACCCGTCGTACTGCTACGGTGACAATCTGGCAATCACTGGCGACGATGCTTTGCTGCATTTCTTCAATACTGCGATACTTACCAGTTCCCGTCATCAAGCGGGATTGGAAGGTTTTGCCAGCAATGATTAGTGGGGGGTGGGGAGTGGGGAGTGGGGAATGGGGGGATATGGTAGGGTGATTCCCGTTGGAAAAATTGGCAGAGTGAGTCAGCATTAGGGTGGAGGTAGATGGCTGGGACTGGAAGCGCGAATAGTGGAAATTAGCAAGTAGAGGGTCAGACTTTTGTTCCAAGATGAAATCGGCAATTAAGGCGGCTGTTACGGGTGCAAGTAGAATCCCGTTACGGTAATGACCTGTTGCAAGGGTTAAATTTTGACAATGGCTAGTACCAAGGATGGGCAATTCATCGGGGGTAGCTGGGCGAAATCCCCACCAGAATTCTTGGATGGGATAATGCTTAAGTTGGGGATACAGCCGGATGGCAGCTTGTAATAGTGTTTGAATGCCTTCTGGGGTGTTGTTGGGAATGAAACCAACGTCTTCGCTGGTTGCGCCAATCACAAGGCGATCGCGTCTTGGTACGATGTAAATATCCTGCCCAAACAAAACCCGCTTCAAGGGCAACTCCGGCGCAATTTCTGGTATCCGTACACTCAGCATTTGCCCTTTTCTGGGACGCACGGGTACTGGTAATAACTCATTTGACCAAGCACCTGAAGCTAAAACATAGTGCGCGGCGCGAATTATTCCCGCATTGGTTTGCACGCCAACCACTTGTCCTTGCTGCTGTAAAAATGCTTCTACTGTAATCCCATCTTTGAGTTCAACACCAACAGACTCAGCTGCCGTCCACAATACCTGAGCTAAAGCTTTATTATCAACTTGTGCATCTTCAGGATACCACCAGCCACCAACTACCTCGGTTCCTAATCCTGGCTGATATTGATGAATTGCCTCTTCATTTAACCAGTAAGCCGGGGAAGAGGGGGATGATGAAGAATTTACTTCCCTATCTCCCCCTGCTCCCCCTGCCCCCTGCCCCCTGCCCCCTGCCCCCTGCCCCTCTGCCTCTTCAAAGACGGGTGCAAGGATGCCACAGGAACGGTAGCCAGTATTTAAGCCAGTTAGTTCTTCTAGTTTGCGCGTCCAGTCAGGATATAATGCACGCGATCGCCAACACAAGGAACGCATTGCCTCATTAGGGATGTTTTCTGCATCTGGTGCTAACATCCCAGCAGCAGCATGGGTAGCGGCAGCCTGGAAGTCACGACAAAGCACGGTGACACTTGCCCCGCGCAGTTTTAGCTCAATGGCGATCGCTAAACCAATAACGCCGCCACCAATAATTACAATCTCACTAGTCATTAGTCATTAGTCACTAGTCATTAGTCATTAGTCATTAGTACATAACTAATAACTCATAACTCATAACTTATAACTTATAACTCGTAACTATAGACGGATCTGTTACCACAAAGCGCGAATTGGTTCATTGCCTTGATTTGTTTCGTTAGATGGCGTATTTGTTTGTGAAGAATCTGTATTGTTGTCTGTTGTAGTGTCAGCAGGTGATGTTGAGTCATCAGAAGGATTCTGAGCAACGTTACTCCTGTTCTCAGGTCTTGGAGCTACAATACTGCGCTTGTTTGCGTTTGTTTCGGTTGTTTGATTTCCTTCAGTTGCAGTTTCTTCATTCTTGCTGCCAGCACTGCTATTAACATTGATATTAGCTGGCAGGACTTGTGATTTTTTGTCACTGGGAGCGTTAGCGGTTTGTACTCCCATAGGAAAGTTGATGCCCAGTAATGTACCAAGCAGAATGGCCAAACCTCCAGCCATTAAAATTAAGGGTGTCCATCTACCCATCTTTTCTTACTCCTTTTTAACCTTTTGGTGTCCACACTATTCGAGAATTTTGTCCCCAAAATCCATCAAACTTTGTCACTTTCACATCGCCTACAACCAGAGTTTGACTGTTCCTTACGCAAGTCTGTTGTAGGAGAATGGGGAGGAAGCGAATGCGCTTAGGCGCACGCTGCGCGAACGCCGTGCTCGATCACGCCAATTCGCAGCTGATACTTCGCCCTCTACCTTAACCGCGCAAGTTCCGCAACTGCCAATGCCCCGACAGTTTATTAACTTAGCACCGTCATTGTAGAGTTCAATTCCATTTTGCAGCAAAATTGTTCGGAGATTGCTTTTGCTTACGCACTCAATTGTTTTACCTTGAGCTAGTACCTTAGGCATTTTTAAATTGCCAAACTGGCGTTTTGTTGTATATTGACACATTGCCTTGAAAGTTGTCTCGTCGGTCCCAGTTTTATGACCACAAATTCTTCACCTCAACTTTGGCTCTATGACACTACATTACGAGATGGCACTCAGCGCGAGGGGCTATCAGTATCGATAGAAGATAAGTTACGCATTGCTCGTAGACTCGATCAACTGGGAATTCCCTTTATTGAAGGCGGTTGGCCTGGAGCTAACCCCAAGGATGTACAATTTTTCTGGCAACTCCAAGAAGATCCGCTAAAACAAGCTGAAATTGTGGCTTTTTGTTCGACTCGCCGCCCCAATTCCACTGCTGCAACCGAACCGATGCTACAAGATATTTTGGCTGCGGGGACTCGCTGGGTAACGATTTTTGGCAAGTCTTGGGATTTACATGTCACAACCAGCCTCAAGACGACATTAGAAGAAAATTTGGCGATGATCCGCGACACGATTGAGTACCTCCGTTCTCAAGGGCGTCGCATTATCTACGATGCCGAACATTGGTTTGATGGCTACAAGCACAATCGAGATTATGCTTTACAGACATTAGAAACTGCGATCGCATCTGGTGCTGAATGGTTAGTCCTTTGTGATACTAATGGTGGTACTTTACCCCATGAAATTAGCCAAATTGTTCAAGATGTGGTGAGGGTGACTGGGGAACTGGGGACTGGGGACTGGGGACTAGGGACTAGGAAAGACTCTTCCCAATCCCCAATCCCCCAAATTGGAATTCACACTCATAACGATTCGGAAATGGCGGTTGCTAACGCAATAGCTGCCGTGATGGCAGGGGCAAAGATGGTACAGGGGACAATTAATGGTTACGGTGAACGTTGCGGTAATGCTAACCTCTGTTCATTAATTCCCAATTTACAATTGAAGCTGGGTTACAGTTGTATCACAGAAGACCAGCTAACACAACTTACAGAAGCGAGTCGTTTTGTGAGTGAGGTGGTCAACCTCGCGCCAGATGAACACGCTCCCTTTGTCGGACTTTCGGCTTTTGCCCATAAGGGCGGTATTCATGTATCAGCTGTGGAACGTAATCCCCTAACTTATGAACATATTCAGCCGGAACAAGTTGGAAATCATCGCCGCATTGTGATTTCTGAACAGTCTGGACTTAGCAATGTTTTAGCCAAAGCCCGCAGTTTTGGCATTGACCTCGATCAACTGAAGGCTGAAGCCAAGCAAATTCTCCAGCGCCTCAAAGATTTGGAAAGTGAAGGATTTCAATTTGAAGCAGCAGAGGCCAGTTTTGCGTTGTTGATGCATGAAGCTTTGGGAGGTCGCCAAAAGTTTTTTGAAGTCAAAGGTTTTCAAGTCCACTGTGACTTGATTGAGGGGAAAGAAACTAGCAATGCTTTAGCTACGGTTAAACTCGCTGTTGACGGCAAAAATATTCTGGAAGCGGCGGAAGGTAATGGTCCCGTGGCAGCTTTGGATGCCGCTTTACGCAAGGCTTTAGTGAATTTTTATCCCCAAATAGCAACCTTTGATTTGACAGATTACAAAGTGCGGATTCTCAACGGACATACAGGCACTGCGGCAAAAACCCGTGTTTTGGTAGAGTCGGGCAATGGTCGTCAACGCTGGACTACAGTAGGGGTTTCCACCAATATTTTGGAGGCTTCTTATCAAGCGGTGGTGGAAGGCTTGGAATATGGTTTGTTGTTGCACTCCCAAACAGAAGCAGCTTTGAAAGCTCCTAGTTGATTAAAGTTACTATTTAGTGTAATGGAGGTTAAATGAGAACCTAGCTGTAGATAGAGGTAATTCCAGCTTCTAAATTACCTCTATCTAACGGGAAAATAGCTTCGATATAGTGCTTATGCGGTTCGTTTAAACAACCTAAACTCTAACTAGTGCGATCGCTCACCGTATTTGCGACAGCAGCACGATAAAATTCTAAAACTATAATCGTAATAAAAGGTCTAAATGGCAGAAACACTATTTTTCAACGCCTTACGTGAAGCCATTGATGAAGAAATGGCGCGTGACTCCAGCGTATTCGTTCTCGGTGAAGATGTCGGACACTACGGCGGTTCCTATAAAGTTACCAAAGACCTGTACCAAAAATATGGCGAACTCCGCATTCTAGATACCCCCATTGCCGAAAATAGCTTTACTGGCATGGCAGTGGGAGCAGCGATGACAGGGTTACGTCCCATCATTGAAGGTATGAATATGGGCTTTTTACTGCTCGCCTTCAACCAAATATCCAACAACGCTGGGATGCTGCGCTATACTTCTGGCGGTAACTTTAAAATTCCGATGGTAATTCGCGGCCCTGGCGGTGTCGGACGGCAGCTAGGCGCAGAACATTCCCAGCGACTAGAAACTTACTTCCAAGCTGTGCCAGGTTTGAAAATTGTTGCCTGCTCCACACCAAGAAACGCTAAAGGATTACTGAAATCCGCTATCCGCGATGATAACCCCGTGTTGTTCTTTGAACACGTTTTACTTTACAACTTAAAAGAAGATTTACCAGAAGAAGAATACTTGCTACCTCTGGATAAAGCAGAAATGGTGCGTGAGGGGAAAGATGTCACAATTATTACTTATTCCAGAATGCGGCATCATGTGCTACAAGCAGTAAAGACTCTTGAAAAACAAGGATATGATCCAGAAGTTATCGATTTAATATCTCTAAAACCATTGGATTTTGATAGTATTGGGGCATCAGTACGTAAAACCCATAAAGTCATTGTTGTAGAAGAATCCATGCGAACTGCGGGTATTGGAGCAGAAGTCATCGCCTCAATCAACGATCGCTTATTCGATGAATTAGATGCGCCAGTACTGCGGCTGTCTTCCCAAGATATCCCCACACCTTACAACGGCAACTTAGAACGACTAACAATCATCCAACCAGAGCAAATCGTAGAAGCTGTGGAAAAAATGGTAGCGTTGCGAGTCTAGGGTCTAGGGACTGGGGGCTGGGGACTGGAGACTGGGGAGGAGCAAGAGAAGAGTAACAATGCCCAATACCCCATGCCTAATCCCCAATTCCCGATCCCCAATGCCCAATGCCCAATGCCCTAACTCTACAAAAGAGCGCTATTATAGCCTTTGTCAGTTGCGAGTTATGGTATGCAAAGACAGCGATCGCTATTAATTTTGATTTTAGTCCTGATAATCGCCGCGATTACGGTGATTACCACAATTCCGATACCTCTTGGGCTAGACTTACGCGGAGGCTCACAGCTCACAATTCAGGTGAAACCATCAGCAGATATTCCCACAATCACCGAACGAGAATTGGAAGGTGTGAAGAAAGTTGTCGAAGGTCGGATTAATGGTCTGGGTGTTTCTGAGCCATTGATCCAAACCGTCGGCGCAGATAAAATACTGGTGCAACTCCCAGGAGTTAATGACCCAGAGCAAGCCGAACGGGTGCTAGGTGGTACGGCGCAGTTAGAATTTCGCACCCAAAAACCGAATACAGAAACCCAACTGTTTGCTTTTCAAACATCTAGAGCCGAATTGAAAGTCAAACAAGAAGAGTTGAGAAAGAGTACTGACAAAACAGCAATTGTCAAGAATCAAGAAGATTTGCAAAAAAATAATCAAGCGATCGCAGAATTGTTTGAAAGCACCAAACCACCTCTAATTGGCAAATACCTCAAGGATGCTTATGGTGAACCCAGTCAAGGTAATAACTGGCATGTTGCCATTCGCTTCGACCAACAGGGTGGTCAACTGTTTGCCGATTTGACAAAAAATCTTGCTGGTACTGGGCGTAGCATTGGTGTTTTTCTAGACAATGAACTGATCAGCGCTCCTACTGTGGGTATAGAATTTGCCGCCACTGGTATTACTGGTGGTTCTGCCATCATTACAGGACGCTTTACCGCACAACAAGCCAATGACTTAGGTGTGCAACTACGTGGTGGTGCATTACCCGTACCAGTAGAAATTGCAGAAAGGCGGACAGTAGGGGCAACTTTGGGTAAAGATAGTATTCAAAGCAGTATTTATGCTGGGGTTGGTGGTCTAACTTTAGTATTAATATTCATGGTGTTTTATTATCGATTACCTGGACTGATTGCGGATGTGTCATTAGTGATCTACTCCCTCTTAACTTGGTCAACCTTTGCTTTATTAGGCGTCACCCTAACTTTGCCCGGAATTGCTGGTTTTATTCTCAGTATTGGGATGGCAGTTGATGCCAATGTGCTAATTTTTGAACGGACGCGAGAAGAATTGCGAGCTGGTAAATCTTTGTATCGTTCTGTGGAATCTGGTTTCTACCGAGCATTTTCTAGTATTTTAGATAGCAACGTCACTACATGGATTGCTTGTGCTGCACTGTTTTGGCTGGGGTCTGGTTTAGTCAAAGGCTTTGCACTAACCTTAGCTTTGGGGGTAGCTGTGAGTATGTTTAGCGCAATTACCTGTAGTCGGACATTGCTGTTTTTGGCAATTTCAATTCCTTCTTTACGGAAGACAGAACTTTTCTGTCCAAACCTGCCAGCATCGAATAAGGCAGAGGTGGCTCGATGAAACTGAGTATAAACAAATCGCGATCGCTTTGGTGGACTATTTCTGCTGTAATTATTCTCGCCGGGATCATCTCAATGGTGATTTCTTGGCAACAACCCAATATTCACGCACCCTTACGCCCCGGTTTAGATTTTATCGGTGGTACACGGTTGCAGTTTGTTCGAGATTGCACCAAACCAGGCAACTGTGACAAACCAATTGATATCAACGCTGTCCGGGAAGTAGCAAAAGCGCAGGGGTTAGGTGATAGCAGCATCCAACTTATCTCCGAAAATGGAGCAGAAAATGGTGTATCAATTCGGTCAAAAGATTTAAATGTCGATCAGCGCACCAACTTGCAAAATGCTTTAAGCCAACAAATTGGTGCTTTTGATCCGCAAAAAAACCAAATTGACTCCGTTGGCCCTACCTTGGGCAAAGAACTGTTGAGGTCTGGGCTATTAGCTCTGATAGTTTCCTTCATCGGTATTACTATCTATATGAGCTTCCGCTTCCAGTTAGATTATGCGGTGTTTGCGATCATTGCCCTATTTCACGATATTTTAATCACGGTAGGGGTATTCTCGATTTTGGGTTTGGTAGCGGGCATCGAAGTAGATAGCCTTTTTATCGTCGCCTTACTTACTATCACAGGTTTCTCAGTCAACGATACAGTGGTGATTTACGATCGCATTCGGGAAACCATTAAAATCCATCCTGAACAGCCGATTGCCGAAATTGTAGATGATGCGGTTAACCAAACCTTGACAAGATCAATCAACACGACCTTAACCGTGTTGCTAACATTATCTGCGATCTTTCTATTTGGCGGAGAAACACTAAGATTTTTCGCTCTAGCTTTGATTATTGGCTTCACGATGGGAGCTTATTCAAGTATTTTCATCGCCAGTACTCTCCTTACTTGGTGGCGAGAAAGGGGTGAATCCCAAGTGGTAGAAAGCTTAGAGCCGATTGATACATCTACCAGTTCCCAGGATAGTTAAACTTGTGTGCATTTCACAATCGGTTTACTGATTTTGAATTGCTCACATCTGCTTTGGAATTTTATTCCCCTATGGATAAACAGGAAAAACCATTAATTACTGACCCATCATTTGCTCAACAAGTACAAAAACTACACCAGCTAACAATATATGGTAGGTGGCTGTTTGTGGGCTTTTTGTGGCTCACCATTGCACCTGTTAGCTTGTGGGGTCTACGTACAGAAATTTCTCTGTGGCAACAATATTTTACCTGGGTAGCGGTGCGATATGGACTCTTCTACCATCCACTGTCTACCTTTGGTTTAACCTTTTGTATTGGAATGACTGCTGCTGTTTTAGTTTGGCAAAGTCGAAATATCTTACTCGGACTACCAGAACAGGAAAAACAACGTTTAGAAAAACAAGTTTATCGGATACGTCAGCAGGGGCCAACTCATCCTTTATGGAAGTGGGTTTGTCATTAAATATTGAAATATTGGGATAAATGATTAAACTTTCTTTCTCGTTGCATATACATATACACGTACAGCATTTTCTAGCAAAATATGGCTTAAATATACAAAGATAATGCCAAAAGTGGATGCCATAATGAACGAGTCTCAGATTCAATTTAGCGATCGCAAGGCTGAAATTGACCTTTACCAACTTCAAGAACTGTTAAATGTTTCAGCTTTTTGGGCAAAAGGTCGCAGTATTGAAGATTTAGGTATAGCCATTGACAACAGTGAGCCAGTGATTTTTGTCTGCCTTCGCGATCGACTCATTGGCTTTGCTAGAGCAACATCTGATGGCATATATCGCGCCACAATTTGGGATGTTGTGATTCATCCAGAGTATCAAAGTAGTGGATTGGGAAGCAAGTTAGTAGAAACCGTTTTGAGTCATCCCCGCATGAGGTCGGTTGAGCGCGTTTACCTGATGACTACTCACCAGCAGGGTTTCTACGAAAAGATTGGTTTTCAACCCAATACCACCACTACGATGGTGCTACATAACCTACCTAACCGTGCTTTTGCTCCTCCTACTGAAGTTCAGCTTCAGGAATCACTAGGGGCATAGAGATTTGTAGTCTGCTAATCTCTTGATGTGGTTCCTTCGCAATGGTCGAGGGCAGGATTTCTAACTTTCCTCCCATAACTTCTACCAGAGTCTGATTAATTAACAGCCTCATTCCTGGCGAAAGAGCAGCTTTTCCTTGGTCAATCTGGAGCGGCTGATCTTCAGATTTAATTAAATCAATCGGTTCGCTCCAGGGTATGGCATCGGTTGGTACATCCAACCAAATGTTTACAAAATTACTTGTAGGCGCTGTGCTGCTAGAAATACAGATGCTGCCTTCCTCCATTTGATTAATGGCAGTATCTATTAAACTTATCAATATTTGGCGGAGCCAGAGGTAATCTGTCAAAACATAAATTTCTGGGTCGGCGGGTAACAATTCCAAGGGAAGATTGCGATTGGCCGCCAGCATATAAGTTAATTTATGAACTTCCTCTAAAACTTGGGCTAATGATCTGGGCTGAATATCTAATTTATTAGTACCGTGTTCAGTTCTAGCAACGCTGAGAATTTCATCCATCAACTTGAGTAGCTTTAGCGTTCGCTCGTAAGCTTGGGCAATAAATTCTCGCTCTTCAGCCGGGTCTTCACATAGATCCGACAAAATTAACTGATGTAAGCCGATCAGACCACTGAGGGGCGATCGCAATTCGTGGGTAGTCCGCGCCAAAAAACCACCTTTAAACTGGCTCATTTCCCTTGCCATAAAGTATGCCAGCTGCGTTTGCTGTAGCTGTTGCGATATTGGTGGCATATCCTGTTGATCTAATGGCGCTACTGGGGATGAGCTAGATGAAACATTAGGCGCTCGCACAAATAACTGACGGAAAATCACACCTAGTGCTATTCCTGCTCCTAGATATATCCAGTTGCTCCAATTCATAATTTGGCAATTATTAACTTGTTAATTGACCACAACAGCGCAAACTAAAGTTCCAGATTTCTCTGTTGTTAAAACCAGCAAGACAATATTATAGCGACCTATATTTAGTTATCGCTGGAAATATCTAACTCTATCGCACCTTGCCGCAAAATCTGCCAATTTATTCCTGTCCATTTCGCAACGGTGGAAGGTACACCCACTCCTGATATTTCACCCTGGTATTCTAGGGTCAGAACATTAGGAAACTGAACCTCAATTTCTGCCATCGTTTGCAAAGGCGGCTGACCAGAAAAATTGGCGCTAGTAGTAGCAAGCGGGCCTGTTTGCGCCAAAATAGTTTGGGCGATCGCACTGTTTGGGACTCGAATACCAATTGTTGTTGGATCGATAGGGTTCATAACTTTTGGCACGCGTAGGCGTAGCCCGTCGTAGACATCGCTTGCTGGCAAAACTAACGTCAGCGCTCCTGGCCAATATTTATCTGCTACTTCTCGCCAAACTTTATACTCGTTCTCATCACCTTTAACATACGGCCACAAATCTTCAGCACTAGCAGCCATCAAAATCAAAGGTTTGTCTTGACTGCGTTGTTTCGCCGCAAAAATTAATGCTGCTTTTTCTGGTATCGCTGCAAGCGCAGGAACAGTATCCGTAGGAAAACTCACCAAAAGCCCAGCGCGTGCGCCAGCTATTAGATTTGTTAAAGAAACTTGAGTCATGTTTACTGACAATATTCGTCCACAAATTTTACTGTTGGTGCGGATGAACAAGGCTTTACCATGCTAAGAGCCTTGGTTTTGTCATTTGTTCCTGATTAATACTCTTGCCGACAGTAGTCCATAAAGCCAACTATTGGTCTAGCTCAATGCCAGAATCTATTACCCTAGCATATGACAAAATTTGTTCTGCAAGTGTGACTGGCACGCGAATTCTTCTGGTTTTGCCATTGTTCTCAATCTTGCATTTACAGATCTATAATTCGTGATTGTTTTGCCAGTAAACCCGCAAGACGTTCAGCTGTAACTGCATCATCATTAACATCAGGTAGGCCAATTATATTAGCATGGTCTGAAGAGTCCTGTATCACATCTAACCCTAAATCTCGAATGCGTCCTACGTGCAAACTTGCTAGTGCAAAACACTTGTTAAACTTTGCCACACACTGCTTAGGCGAGCACTGTGCGGCAATATTAACTGAAAGACCTTTTTCGTTTTTATTTTTACGTAAAAAAAAAGCATCGGCTTTTACTCTTTCTGTATCTTTATCTATCCATTGTTTTCTAAGCAATGCTCTGTAAACAATGGCGCTACATGACAATGGCTCATATTCTTTCTTGCCACTAGTAGATTGTTCACCATCCATCACACCTGATTGAGCCAGTTTAACCAACTCGCTAAATTGAATCCTGTGACTTTATTGACAATATTATATTCTGAATCTTTCTCATGGTACAAATATACTTCTTTCTCGTGGTCACAGGGACAGATAAGACGAACTTCGGCTTCTGATTCAAGTTTAGTCCAGGTCAGTCGAATACCTCCTTCCTCATCCGTAGAGACAGACGCTTTTCTAAAAGAATCTTTCAAAAATTGTGATGCTTCAGTAATAATGCTCCACGCTTTATCAAAAGCATAAACAGTAGGCCTTACAATACCGTATTCATCTTCTTCATCTTCTTGCCAAAGTTCAATTAGGCGTTCTTGAGTAATTTTTAATGCCTCATTCGAGGAATTACTTGATACCGCAGAGCTAGATAGATATCTTTTGGAGAATATTTCAAAAGTATCTTGTTTTATAGGTTGGATATCTTCTTTTGATTTCTCAATAGATTTAATAATCGCTATGATTTTTGAAACTTTTTCTGATGTATAAACCTGAACATAAGCTGAACGTTTGCTAGTAACTTTAGTGTTTGTTAAACTATCAAAATTTGTAACACGATTAGGAATTAAAGCTTCAACATATCGTTTAATTGAATACTCAATAATACTTTCTTCTGTATCTATTGCGGACTGGTTTTGTGAATCTAGTATAGCTATCATAATATCTGATTATTTGGAAAATAAAGTTGTAAAATAGCTTGTGATTCAAGCTGCATAAGACTAAAAAAACTTTTTATTTCCTCCAGATTGAACTTGCGATCTTCCAAGTCTTGTGAAAGTGTATTTAAATCTTGTTCTACTATCAGTGCTGAATGCGTTTGATCGTTGTTTGCTATCAATCCACTTTTACAACGAGTCCACACATTAACCACAAAGTTTTCTATATTCTTAATAGAATGGTTGTGAATTTCAAAGTTCTCAGAAGACGAAAAAACTTGATTTATTAATTCTGGCTTACAAAATTTCTTACTTAACAAAGTTGCTGGTTTTTGTGTTTGATGAACTCTTATTGTAACCAAGCCCAAGCGGTTAACTTCTATTTGCATTGACTGAATGTAATATTCTAATACTTCCTTGCAAATATCAACAATTTCTTCTATTTCTGTTTGTACATTGTCAGTTCTTAACCATAGAGAATTAATTCGCGCAGGTGAAATTTCTAACCTATAAGCTCTATCTTTACTTTGCAACACTATTCTAGGAACTTCTAAAGGAACTTCTTCCGGTAGAGGTAGTGCCTGTACATCACCATCATATCTTTGGGAATATTTACTTAGAAGAATACCTAAAGCTTTTGAAGCAGTAAAGGAAGAAATATCTCGCGTAAAAATCGATAATTGAAGTGTAACTAGGTTTAAGTCTTGCGCCTTAAGCATCTTGCAACTACCAGAAATTAACTACACAAGCCATGTAAACAAAAGCTTTGGCTCTAAGGACTCATGCATACAGTTTTTGTTTCGTATGTTTAGCTTCTTGTACAACACAATTATTAAGGCTTTGACCTTAATAATTTTGCTGATAGCATTAATTTACTACAATTAGCAAGTAAAATCTGTAAAGTTTCTGCCTCTGTTTGATATACATAGTAAACAAAAGCAAGCCGAGTATCTAAGGAAATAGTATAAAAAGATACAATACAATTCAGAAAGATTGGCGGCTAGCTACGGGCTTTAGTTTTTCTACTCTGATTATCGGGACTTAAACATTTGTGAGGCAGAAACAAGCCTCAAACCCATACAGGGTAAGGAAAATACACCAAAAGCCAAAAAATGCTTGAAACCCATATATATTCTGACTTTTCACGGGAACTCCTCAAGCCTCGAAAAAGCGTGGCTTTTTCCACAGCCTAATTATCAATAGCTCTGAGTTAATGAAAATAGCTAACGGAAAAATCAGGGTTTAGGAAACCGCTAAAATAAGCTTTTCCACATGCCGTGAAAAGTCTTGACCAATTACCAAACTCATAATTTCTCACTCATAACTCCTAACTTCTATAAGCTACAGCAAAACGTTCAATTCCAGCTAAATCAGCGTGAATTTGAATTTTACAATAGCTACCTTGATTTTGTAAAAGTTCTCGCACTGCATCCGCCTGTCCTGCCATCATCTCAATTAACCACACGCCACCAGGTTGCAAATAGCTAGGGGAGATTTCTATCAAATGGCGAATGCAATCTAAGCCATCAGTGCCACCATCCAAAGCTAGATGTGGTTCATGGTTAACTACTTCTGGTTGCAAACTAGGTAAGGTACTGGTGGGTATGTAAGGGGGATTCGACACCATACCACTGAATTGACCTTTGAGAAATGTCAGTGGCTCCCACCAGGAACCTTGATAAAATTTAATCCGGTCAGTAAAACCTAAATTACGGGCGTTGGTTTGGGCGATCGCCAAAGCTTCTAAACTGTAATCAACAGCATGAATTGTTGCTTTTGGCAAGATATCTGCTAGTCCGATGGCGATCGCTCCACTCCCAGTGCCTAAATCAGCCCAGTGTCCTGAAGCATTACTGGCAGATGCTAAAGCTAAATCAATTAAGAATTCTGTCTCTGGTCTGGGAATCAAAACCGCACTTGACACTGCAATTTGAAAGTTACGCCAAGGTGTAACTCCGGCAATATACTGCACTGGTAAGCGGTCATTTAATCGCCTCTGCCACAAACGGTCTAACTCTTCTAAAGGCAATTGCACATGAATTTGCGGCCAGTTTTTAAAAGACTCCAAACGCAGTGCCAAGCGGTCTAACCCAGCAACTTCTAACAGCAGCCAATCTACCTCGGCAGGTGAGACATCAGTGGCGATCGCTGCTTGTTGAGCAGTATTGCGCCACTGCCAAAGTTGTAAACCAGATATCAGCTGTTTCTCCCCCATGCCTCAACCTTGGAGTACATAACCGTTATTTTTTCGGAGCGGGTGCAGCAGCAGGCTTGGCAGCTGGAGCTTGATTCGGTGCAAGCGAGCGAAAAAAATTGATAGACTCCCGTGATGGATACAAAACGATCTTATTTATAATTGGATCGTTGCTAGTATTGAGAGCATTTATAACACCGTACAAGTCCACCACCTGAATTTCAGTATTGGCTGCTTCCTGGGGCACAGCTTTTTTAAATTCTTCTAACACAGCTACTGCTTGCTCTTTCTCAAAATAGAAAGGGATGTAGCGCTCGTTGCCTTTCCCCAGGGGAATGGTCAGATACCTATTATCTTTTTTAAATTTGGGGACGAATAAAGGAATACCGTTAAATTGCTGCCCTTTTTTCCCATTTTGATTCAGTATAGTAGTTGCTGACTCAACCTGTTGTTGTGTCGGCTCTAAAGTATAAATCACAGAGTCTTTCTTCTTTTTACCCTCTTCCACAATCTGATAGTACTCTGCCAAAGACAAAGGTCTTACCTGGAGCGTGCTTGCCAATTTTGGAGCGTCTTGCCTTAAGCGATTATCAAGGAATTTTTGAGCATCTTGCTTACTGATGAAAAATACTACTAAAGGAACAGTTTTAGATGCATTTCTACCAGTCAGGATTGGCAATCCACCTTTAGGATCTACCAGCGTAAACACTGGTATCTCTTGTAGCTTTTTCACCATCTGATCTTGTGGTAATGCGATCGCCTCTTGATTACCTATTCCTGGTAGATTGCCTATTCCTGAAAGCCCTGTTAAAAATACAGTGCCAGCTATACCCAATGTTGCGCCTAAGCGAATAAATGATTTCATGATTGCTCCTCGTATTAATAGTCCAATTAATTAAACAAACGGTTGGATGTTGCACAGCACCAACTAGCTTTAGTTATATAGCAATCTATTTCAATTGTGAAAAATTCATTGTGCGCGTTGAGGTTGGTCTTGTTGTTCCAACAAAGAGGGACTGCCGAACCCGGAGGGTCAACGGTCAAAATCCAATATTCCGCAACTATTTAGGGTTGCTATACTAACGTTTTGAAAAATCGACTATGCGAAAGTTGTGTTTTTCTCGATTTCGTTTTGTTATTCACCACGAAATGCTGTAGATGCTTATTATATGTATTTTCAAACAGTCAAAAGTCTTTCTGTATTCGACCTTGGATCTGATAAATGCCATTTTATCTGGCTTTCGCTAATATGGGGTGACGCTATTATTTAATCAATCGTTCCATACCGCTTGCTTTAATATTTTCTCAAATCTATACAAAGCTTAGTGCCAGGAATATCTTACTACTTAAAAGCGAAATTTGCCTGTTAGGCTTCAACACCTAATTCAACACTATAACAGGCAATTTGTTTTTATCGGGAAAAATTTACAATTTAATTGCACATCTTAGGAACATAGCTTTAGTCAATGCGCCTTAGATGTTAAGTATATTAATTATTATTTAACAAATCGGGATGACAGGATTTGAACCTGCGGCATCCTGCTCCCAAAGCAGGCGCGCTACCAAGCTGCGCTACATCCCGTTTAGACTATTTGCTTTTTTTGGTTTGGTTTTATCCAATCAAAGCGATCGCGCTTTACCAAAAGCATTAAAGTAACTATATCACATCAGACCGCTTATGCCTAATCTTTTTTACTGATAAAGGTTTTTTGCCGACTTAGTTTTACAAGATATATACTTGCGCCTTCGTCGGCAGAAAAAAGCAAAACCACATCAAAATAATAGATTTTCGCTATTTTACCTGATTTTCTTGTGTAAATCGAGTTTGATTTTGATTAAGCACTAGTGAGGATACCAGAACATGCCTTTAATGCCTTCCGGATCAGCCATAAACCCCATAGTTCGGTAGAAATCTACAACATGGGGATCAGCAAAAAGAGTGACATTACTAATTTCTTCACTCCTAAGTTTTTTGAGAACGTATTTCATCAGCGCCTTGCCCAGTCCTTGACTTTGAAAGTCTGGGTGAACCACGACATCCCAAATAGTTGCATTAAACGCGTGATCTGAGGTAGCACGGGCAAAACCAATGAGCCGCTTTTGGTTTCCTCTCACCTGCCACATTGAGGCGACGAGAAAACTATGCTCAATAGCTTTTTTCACTTTTCTTAGAGGACGACGCGACCAACCAACTGCATCACAGAGTTCTTCTAGCTCATAAAGGTCAATGTCTCGTTCCGTACTGAAGACGATGCGAGTCTCCTTTGAAGAAGCTTCGCTAAGACTGCTGGAGTTGGAGTTGCCCGCAGCATCGGCTCTATATTCTTCAAAGGGGTTTGTCCTACTAGGCGCTACAGATTCAGGAGTACTAAACCAAGTTTTCCAAAAACCCATGCCAACGTGGTTCGGGTAGTATAACTGAATTGGTTTCCACTCTTAGGAGCGTTGATTCACGTCTAATATAGCTAGCCCATTTACTACCTTTTACACTCAAATTTTTTCGGTTGTTTTCGGGATTTGCAATGGTAATAGCCAGTTAGGGCGTGTTTCACACCAATCATTTTCAACTTTAGCATTTTGTTGTAAAGGCTAGGAGAAATTCACCAAAAGGGTAAGGATATAAATACAGCAGTTTTCTTGTGCATGAAGTACGAAGCTACGGGTTTTGAGGCAGGAGGTCTGAATATCTGATGCGTAAGCCTTGCATTTTGTACCTCGCTTAAAAAGCAAACTGCTGTAATTGAAAATTCAAAATGGAAAAACCTAATCCTGGCAATTGCTCGTATAGAGCTTAAATGCACGTTAGCTTAGGAGTGAATTGCATACAAGAAATTGAGTATTTGAGAAAATTCTTCCCCAGTCCCCAGTCCCTAACATTCAGCCCCTAGTCCCCAAGTGATGAAAGCAAGCGAGTCTTACCCTTAACAATGGCTTCTGGTTTAAAATCTTCGACACTGGAACTCCTAAAACGCTTTAACCGAGCGTTTCCTCAGTTTTATGAGCAATTCGTCAGCAGTGAGATTCAACTGCAAAATTTGCGGCTAGCCTACCGTCTCTATAAAACTAGACGCGCTGTTATTGAGCTGAAACCTGAAGGTAGCAAAAGTGCCCTGCATTTTGCTTACCGCAACCAGTCTTTTCTTCTCAGCGATATTTTTGGTGTACTAGCAGCTTATGGGTTGACTATTCACGGTCTGAGTCTATACGGTCAGATCCGTCCACCAATGTTAGTTTTTATTAAATTGTTGGTATCTCGTGGTAGTAAAGCCTTAACCGAGAAAACCGCAGAAAATGTCTGTCGTGCTATTCGTGAAGCTTTAGGAGGTCGGTTTGAGGTAGAAGAGATGCTGGCAGTAGAATTCAATCTTGATACTGGCTTAGAGCAGGTACAAACTGAGTTCTATGTCGATCCGGTCTTTCATCTCCCTGCCCTAATGATTGAAGCCGATAATCAACCAGGATTATTCTACAAAGTGATGTATGCCATCTGGCAGGAAGACCTGCTGGTAGTCAATGCAAATTTACTGGTTTGGCGCGGACGTACACGGCTAATTCTCTACTTGTTGGGGCCGAATGAAAGTCTTATTCCTGAATATCTGGGTCACAAAATTGCTGAAGGGGTGCGACAGAGGTTGCTGGATAAATGAAAAGTTAGGAGTTATGAGTAATGAGTAATGAGTTATGAGTTAAAAATTAACAACTCCTGTACAGACGCGATTAATTGCGTCTCTCCTAACTCTTCACACTCCGTATTTAGTCGCACCTGCCCTTAAGGTTACGATATAAGTATGGCAACTATCGAAATCTTGGGCGTTCCACACGCATACGAGCTAACGGCTCCCACTTCCTGCCCCGATGCTTTAGTATTTATCCACGGTTGGCTCAATAGCCGTGGATATTGGCAACCTGTGATTTCCCGCCTATCAGATGATTTGCAGTGCCTTTCCTATGATTTGCGGGGTTTTGGTGAATCCCAGTCTCAGGTAAAAACCGATTTTAGTCGGGCAGAAATGTCTTTGAGCCTGACGCCCATCTCCAGTAGTGCGCTTGGCTCAACAATCGATTCTGTTTATACTCCTGTTGCCTATGCTCAGGATTTAGCAATTCTCTTGAAACAGCTGAATATTAATAGTGCTTGGCTCATTGGTCACTCTTTGGGAGGCACGATCGCTCTTTGGGGAGCAGATCAAATACCTGAGTGTGTTAAGGGAGTGATCTGTATCAACGCTGGCGGTGGTATTTACCTCAAAGAAGCCTTTGAGCAATTTCGCTCGGCGGGTCAGAAATTTTTGCAAGTCCGCCCGCGCTGGCTGTCCCAAGTACCTTTGATTGATTTACTGTTTACCAGAGCCAGTGTCGCTCGTCCTTTGGGGCGTCATTGGGCACGTCAACGGGTAATAGATTTTGTTGTGGCTGACCCAGAAGCAGCTCTGGGAAGTCTGTTAGACTCTACAACCGAAGAAGAAATCAATCGTTTACCTGAACTAGTATCCCAATTGAAGCAGCCAGTTTATTTTTTGGCTGGTGCCGAAGATAAGGTTATGGAACCCAAGTATGTGCGCCATTTAGCTAGCTTTCACAGACTGTTCCAATATTGTGGTGACAATGTTCTAGAAATTCCTGATTGCGGACACCTGGCTATGTTGGAACAGCCGGATGCAGTGGCTGAACATATCCGAGCAATAGTTAATAGTTATAGGGCATAGGGCATTGGGCATAGGGCATTGGGCATGGGGCATTGGGCATTGGGCATTGGGCATTGGGCATTGGGCATTGGGCATTGGGCATTGGAGCAAACAGAAAGTTCTTCTCTCCTGACAAATGACTAATGACAAATGACTAATGACTAATGACTACTCAATAGGTTGATACAACTTCATCACCTGAGTAAGCCCTAACCTAGACTCAACGCTTAGTGTAAGGGGGGATGTATGACCACGAGATAGATGTTCGGCGGCGGCACAGCCAATCATGGCGGCGTTATCAGTACAGAATTTTAGAGGTGGGAATAGGACGCGTAGGTTATGTTCAACGGCGGCGGCTTGGAGGTTTTTTCTCAAGCCGCTATTCGCTGCTACACCGCCACCAATTGCAATTGTGTCTAGACCATAGTCTAGAGCACAGGCGATCGCTCTTTTGGTTAGCGATCGCGCGACGGTTTCCTGAAAGCTAGCTGCTACATCTGCCACTGGTACTTGTCCACCATCTTTCTCTAACTGCTGTACTAAACGCAATACAGCCGTTTTTAATCCACTAAAACTTGCATCATAACGATGGAATCCCCCACCAGGTAAAGAAACTTTTCCTTCTGGTAGAGTAAAGGCTTGGGGATTTCCCTGTTGTGCCAACTTGTCAATTATTGGCCCACCCGGATAACCCAGCTTTAACAATCGCGCCACTTTATCAAAGGCTTCACCGGCAGCATCATCACGAGTTTGTCCTAGCGTTTCGTAGATACCACAATCTTTGACAAAAATCAAGCTTGTATGTCCGCCAGAAACTAATAAACTCAAGAAAGGGGGGTTTAAACTTGGTTCGCTCAAATAAGTCGCGTAAATGTGACCTTCAAGGTGATGAACTCCCAAAAATGGTTTGTTGTGTACCATTGCCAGGGTTTTGGCAGCAGTTAACCCCACCAATAGCGCTCCTACGAGTCCAGGGGCAGAAGTGGCGGCAATTGCGTCAATTTTCTCCCAGTTTAGTTGGGCTTGCTCTAAGGCTTGAGCGATCGCAACATTTATCGTTTCCAAGTGTTCACGAGACGCTACTTCTGGTACTACCCCGCCATACTGCTGATGGACTGTAATTTGCGAGGCTACAATACTGCTACAAACTTTACGATTGTTAACAATTGCGACTGCTGTTTCATCACAACTGGTTTCTATTGCTAAAACGGTTGCCATTGGGAGTGGGGAGTAGGGAATGGGGAGTAGGGAGTTCCAAGTTATGAGTCCTGAGTTTTGAGTAGAACAAACAAAATCTTGCTTGTTTACTACCGTACAATGAAAATTCTTATACCCAGGACTCTATAACTACCCTACTACAATCAATTATTATCCTCCCCATTCCCCACTCCCCACTCCCCATTCCCCACTCATCTTGGTTGAGAAGCTTTAACTTTTATTTACTTAAACTTTACTCGGTTCCCACCCAAGAGTATGATGACTTCCTAGTTATGCAAATAAACAACTGTACAAGCCGCTTCGTTTTGTACATAAAACTTTTTGTTTTGTAGTAAAAGGAAACAACTCTATGCGACGATTGTTTGCTTTGATTTTAGCGATTTGTCTTTGGTTCAATTTTGCCTCCCCAGCAAAAGCTTTAGGGGCTAATTTGACACCGTGTAGTGACAATCCCGCTTTTCAACAGCTAGCTGCTAATGCCCGTAATACCACCTCTGACCCCAAATCAGGGATAAAGCGATTTGAGCGTTATTCTCAAGAGCTATGTGGCCCTGAAGGTTATCCTCACTTGATTGTTGATGGTAGTCTAAATCATGCTGGTGACTTTTTGATCCCCAGCATTCTGTTTCTCTATATTGCTGGTTGGATTGGTTGGGTAGGCCGTGCCTACCTACAAGCGAATAAGAAACAAGGCGGCGACGTGGAAATGAGAGAAGCAATCATTGAAGTTCCTTTGGCACTGCCAATTATGCTCTCAGGCTTTGCTTGGCCTGTATCAGCCATAAAAGAATTTCTGTCTGGCGAATTAACAGCTAAAGATACAGAAATTCCGATTTCGCCACGCTAACCCTTACCGTAACCTTTGATTTATTTAGGAGAATAATTCATGCAGCAGAAATACTTCGTTAAGTATCTATCTTTGGGCCCAGTTTTACTTTTTGTCAATTTGTCTTTGACAGCCGTTTTGTTGATTTTATTTAACTACTGGTTTCCTGACCTACTTTTCCACCCATTACCATAAGTTGAAGACAGAATTTAAAAATTTGTTAGCCGTTAGTTGGCAATTAACTAGTAACTACTAACTAAATTACTAACAAATTAATTCTTTGAAACTCGCGATCCTAAAACCAGCTTGCGAGTTTCAAAGTTTTGACAGCAGCTAAATTAATTTTTCTAAACTTATTACGCAAAAAATATCTTTAGCGACAATTATTATTAATATAAAAATGCCACCATTTTAAATTTAGAGGCGAACATAAAATATGGCACAAGCAGTAGATGCATCAAAAAATCTCCCCAGCGATCCCAGAAATCGGGAAGTTGTTTTTCCCCCATTCCGCGATCCGCAAAAGGGTAATCTAGAAACCCCGATTAATGCTTCTCCCTTGACCAAGTGGTTCATTAATAACTTGCCAGCTTATCGTCCTGGTATAACTCCTTCCAGACGTGGGCTAGAAGTTGGTATGGCTCACGGTTACTGGATATTTGGCCCCTTCGCCAAATTGGGCCCACTGCGGGATACAGCTAATGCCAACTTAGCTGGATTATTGGCAGCTATTGGCTTGATTGTTCTTCTAACGGCGGGACTATCCCTCTATGCGAATAGCAATCCTCCGAAAGCACTTGCTAGTGTTACTGTACCCAATCCTCCAGTAGATGCTTTTAACTCTAAAGAAAGCTGGAACAACTTCGCCAGTTCTTTCTTAATTGGTGGTATTGGTGGTGCAGTAGTTGCTTACTTTTTGACTAGCAATTTGGGAGTAATTCAAGGTTTATTTGGTTAATTTACAAATGAGGAGTTAGGAGTTTAAATTCCTAACTCCTGTACAGACGCGATTAATCGCGTCTCTGCAAACTTATTTAAACAAAACCGTTTCAATGTCATTTAAAGCAGTTTCAAAATCGTCATTAACGATTTGAATATCAAATTCATCTGCGGCTTGAATTTCCTCTTGGGCGCGGAGTAGACGACGGGCGATCGCTTCTTCAGAGTCTTGGGCGCGATCGCGTATTCGTTTCTCTAATTCATCAAAAGAAGGCGGTAAGATAAAAATACTGAGGGCACTGGGGAAGGAAGCACGAATTTGTCTTGCTCCTTCTAACTCAATTTCTAGCACCACCAACTTGCCAAAATGGATTTGGTTAAGTACAGCTTCACGGGGAGTGCCATAATAGTTCCCAGCAAATTCTGCCCATTCCAAAAATTCACCTTCAGTAAGTAATTGTTCAAACTTACTGCGGCTGATAAAGTAATAATCTTTGCCATCGATTTCTCCTGGACGGGGAGAACGAGTCGTCACGGATACCGAATAATAAAGTTCTGGATGACGTTTTAGAAGCGATCGCATTAAAGTGCCTTTACCGACCCCGCTAGGGCCAGTTAAGACAATCAACCTGCCTAAATGTAAGCGTTCTTCGGTAGTAGCAATACTCTGGATGGGTAAAACTGGCATCATCCCTTCAACCTGTGAATCAATCAATAGATATTATTTATTAGTCTTGTGTTCCTGGCTAAGTCCACTAGTACCGCAAGGCGGAAGTCAGCCCCTTTGGGGAAGTAAAAAATCAAAAGTCAAAAGTCAAAAAGCTTTAATTTTGGTTTTTCTGGCTGTAATAAAATGGTAGGTTTATTTCCGCCGGACTGTACTAGAGACTAAAGAATTTGTAGCAAGGGTGACAGAAAACTTGTCTAATTCACATAGTACTGCTGATGTGGTGCAAATAGAAGTAAGATTGTTATCCACTCCTAATCAATTATCTACAGTTTGATGCTCGCGGGAAATCACAAAGCGATTCGCTACCGTTTCCGGCTGAATTGCCGACAGAATTACGTGGCTGGAATCGGTGATAATTACAGCCCTAGTCCGCCGGCCGTAGGTTGCATCAACCAGTTGACCCCTGTCCCGTGCATCGGTAATAATCCGCTTAATCGGGGCAGACTCTGGACTGACAATGGCAACTACTCGATTGGCAGACACAATGTTACCAAAACCGATATTAATTAACTGAATCTCCATAAAAAACTGACGCCAAACACGGTTTGAGAAGCTTGAAGTAAACTTATTTACATGTTATCGCCAAAAAACAGGAGTCACAACGATTAAATTCAAGCCAGCCTTCGTTTTTAAATAATGCCTGCTTTTTTTTCGCTATTTATCAGCTATTTCTCCTCAATATCCTCCCATAGATACAGGCACAATTACACGGATACAAGCTAGCTGGGTGATGTATCTTAATCAATAAATAAATGGTGGTAAATAATCCACATCTAAAATTTGCTCAATGCTATAAGGGCAAGTTTGTGGAAAACAATTCAATCCACTTTTCTTTTTTGCTTGTCGTAGCGCATCAATGTAGACTTCTTCAAGCACCCTGAGCAGATAGTTGTAGAGGTTTTTAGATTTGGTTAATTTCCTAAGTTCTACCCGAAAATTATCAATTTCCACTTCCCAATGATTTTTACATTCAGGAAGACTCCAATGTTGATACAAAAGCAGATGTTTGAGAAGTTGCAGTAGATAACTTTCGAGCTTGTGTTTCTGCTCATTACCCAATCTTTCAATCTCCTCAATCAAATGATCCCAATCAAGCTGCTCTAAATCTCGTTCTTGTAATTGTTTCAACGTAGTTTCTAACCACAGGTGATAATCCTGTTCATAAATAATTTGAGTGAGTATTTTAGACATTATTTAATATTCTCCTAATTTACGAAGACTTGGAATTAGGTTTTATTGGCCAAAGAAGCAGGGGAACAGGGAGGGCTTTGCTAAGGGAAAGAATTTTTAAATTCCCCTACCTTCATAGTTACAGAGCAAACAAATTTATTTATGTTCAAAGTAAAAATATTTATTTCAAGACGCAAAGCATGTTCGCCTTTAGCGTCTCCTAAAGAGAAATAATGTGTCCAAGTTTTCAGCAGTCTTAAATTTATGGGGTTTTTTCCCCTACCCCCTGCCCCCTGCCCCTTTTCCTCTTCTTTGACGTACACTTCCAGCTTGACAATCGCGTAACCAAGTTTTAACTCCTTGGGCAACAGTACCCTTACTACTATCGCGTGGCGGAGATACTGGCTGTTGTCCTGAATAAGAACCAATTTGAGAAAACATCATCACTAAACGCCAACCAATTTTAGTTTTAGTCAACAATAGCCAGTGAAATTCCTGCAATTCTACCGCTTTCTTTCCTATGTATTGCCGCTCTAAGGTAGTAAAGAAAACTTGCTCAACTCCTGATGCAGAACTTTTAGAAGCGTCTGCACTATATTCTTCAAGGTTAAGGGGCAAAGGAGTAAACTCAGGTCTTCCTGCCACTAACATATAACTGTAAACATCACTGCTTCTGCTGAGGCGGCGGGCGCGTTGACTAGCGCGATTAGTATAACTAGGTAAATCTTGCAGTAGCTGTATAGTTAATGTTTCTAAATTTTGCTCAGAACACAAAGACTTCACCCCACCGTTGACATTTTCCTTTTCTGCTAGCGCAGAAGGTTTAGGGGTGAGGTTTATCGAGAACGCTGGGTAAGCAAGGCTATTTGATACTAAAACCCAGAAGCCACAAACTAAAAGCAAACTATAATTTTTCTTTTTGAACGAAGAGGTAAGATTCTTCTCCCCTACACTCTGTACCCTATCCCCCGGCTTCTTACTGACTTTTAGCTTCATGCCACCGTGGTTAACTCCTCAGAAATCCTCTTCCAGGCTAACTCCGGCTCAGTCGCAGTAGTAATGGGACGCCCAATCACGAGATAATCTGCACCAGCAATAATTGCTTGTGCTGGAGTAAGCGATCGCTTTTGATCGCCAATATCAGCCCAAGTTGGTCTAATCCCCGGACAAACTAGCAAAAAGTCATTTCCACAAGTTTGTCGTAGCTGTGCCACCTCTTGAGGCGAACAAACTACCCCATCCAAACCAGATTCCTGAGCCAGCAGGGCCATTTCTAGAGCATATTCTGGTAATTCTAGAGGTATTTTTAAATCAAATGCCAGTTGTCTAGCAGAAATGCTCGTTAGCAGGGTAATTGCAATTAACTTTGGTGGTTCTACACCTGCTTTTGTAGCTCCTTCGTGTGACGCCTCAGTTGCGGCTTTCAGGGCATCTCTACCAGCAGTAGCATGAATTGTCAGTAAATCCACTCCGTATGTAGCTGCACTCCGGCAAGCACCAGCAACGGTATTGGGGATATCATCAAACTTTAAATCCAAGAAAATGCGCTTTTGCCGAGACTTTAGCACTTCCAGAATTTTCGGGCCAGTGCTGGTAAACAATTCTAAGCCAACTTTCCACCAAACTACTTGCGGGAGTTGATCTATAAGAGCGATCGCACTTTGTTCATCCGGGACATCCAAAGCCACAATAACTCGTTGTTCTACTTGTTCCCTATTCCCCATTCCCTACTCCCCACTCCCCATTTAAGGCACTAAACGCACAAACTTATTTTTCCCAACTTGTAAAACCTTACCTTGTAACTGGGCAGGTTCAGCAAAAGTAGTATCAACATCGGTAATGCGATCGCCATCTAAGCGCACTCCACCTTCTTGAATTTTTCGCTTTCCTTCACCCGTACTTTTGCATAAGCCAGTGACATTGAGAATATACGCTAACTTAGCGGGATGCGATACCTCAGCTAGAGAGAATTCTGGAACTGTACCTTCCTTTCCGCCGCTTTGGGCGGCAACTTTTGCCTCTTGGGCTGCTTGTTCGCCGTGGTACTGTTTGACAACTTCATAAGCTAAAAGTGTCTGGCGATCGCGGGGGTTTTCTGGAAGTTGATCCAAAGGTAAATCTGTCAGCAGTTCAAAATACTCCTTCAGCAGATTATCTGGAACTCCTTGTAACTTCTGATATTTTTGCCCTGGATGTTCCGACAACCCAATATAATTACCTAAAGACTTGGACATTTTTTGCACCCCATCCGTGCCAATCAAAATCGGCATTAGCATCCCAAATTGGGGTTTTTGACCAAAATGGCGTTGCAAATCTCTGCCTACAGCAATGTTAAATTTTTGATCAGTCCCTCCCAATTCCACATCTGCCTCAACGGCAACGGAATCAAAACCTTGCATTAACGGGTACAGGAACTCATGGATAAAAATTGGATTCTCTTTTTTATAGCGATCGGCAAATCCTTCCTTAGCTAACATCTGCCCCACCGTCATCGTCGAGAGTAACTCCAAAATTTTCTCTAAGTTGAGCTTAGAAAGCCATTCGGAGTTATAACGCACCTCTAACCTTCCTGGTGTGTCAAAATCCAAGATAGGACGTACTTGATCGAGATAAGTCTGAGCATTTTGGGCTACATCTGCTTCTGTAAGCTGACGACGCACTTCAGATTTACCTGTCGGATCGCCAATACGTGCGGTAAAATCGCCAATAATCAGAACTGCTATATGTCCTGCATCTTGAAACGCTCGCAGTTTCCGTACTGGTATGCTATGACCAAGATGAATATCAGTGCCTGTAGGGTCAATGCCCAATTTGATCCTCAAAGGTTGGTTTGTAGTTACCAAGCGTTTTTCTAGAGTTTCACTGTTAACATCAACTGGTTGTGGGAAAACTTCTACCACACCACGACGCAGCCAAGCAAAATCTTGCGTCATACTAGAAAATCCACTGTTAGCTATGTTTTGCACATTAGAAGTTAAGTTGGTTATAAACACTTGCAATTTATCCGCTTTCTCATCTGCCAAACTACTATAATTGCAAAAAATTAACCGCCTTGCTTCGTCCAATCAATTACAGTTAAATTTACAAGTGAGGAAGTGAAATCGCCGTGTCGTCTTCTAGGACTTTTGAAGATAAGCAGCCACAACGTCAGGCTTCATCAGGTTTTGAGTTTTTGAAAGGAGTCGGTCAGGTAGCTGGCGGTACTCTCCTCTCAATGACCATGCTGGCAAGTTCCATTGTAGCCGGAGGACTGGTTGGTTTAGCCATTAGTTTCCGCAATTTGCCAGATGTCAGACAGCTACGTAACTTTTTTCCCTCAGAAACAACTTACATCTATGACGTTAAGGGTAAACTTTTAACTAGCATCCACGGGGAAGCCAACCGAGAAGTCGTGCCCCTGGATAGAATTTCCCCGAACTTAAAACGGGCGGTATTAGCAAGTGAAGATAGTCACTTTTACGATCACCACGGTATTAACCCTACTGGTGTTGGTCGGGCTATAGTAGTTAACGCTGTAGCAGGTGGAGTCAAAGAGGGTGGCTCTACTGTTACTATGCAATTGGTAAAAAACCTATTTTTGTCTCAAAAGCGTGCCTTTACCCGCAAGTTAGCCGAGGCGGTGCTGGCAATCAGGTTAGAGCAAATTCTTACCAAAGACCAAATTTTAGAAATGTACCTCAATCAAGTTTATTGGGGTCATAACAATTATGGTGTACAAACGGCAGCTCGCAGTTACTTTAATAAGTCAGCAGAATATTTAAGCTTGGGTGAGTCAGCAATGATGGCGGGTTTGATCCAAGCACCAGAAGAATTCAGTCCGTTTGTGAGCATGAAGCTGGCCAAACAGAAACAAAAAGAAGTGCTAGGACGGATGCTGGAGTTGAACTGGATCAACCAGTCTGAGTATGACAATGCCCTCAAACAAGAAATCAAACTTGGTAAAATCAAATCCTTTCAAGGTAGTGCCCTACCTTATGTAACCAATACTGTAGCGCAAGAGTTGGCTAAAAAGTTTGGGCGTGAGACACTGCTCAAAGGCGGGATGCGGGTACAAACTACAGTTGATGCCAACTTCCAAATCATGGCAGAGGAAACAGTCAGTAAGTGGCATAAAACACTTCTGGAGCAAGGATTATCTAAAAATCAAATGGCTCTGGTGTCAATAGATCCGCGCACACATTTTATCAAAGCATTGGTGGGCGGGATAGATCCTAAAACCAGTGAATTTAATCGTGCAACTCAAGCTCAACGCCAGCCAGGATCTTCTTTTAAACCGTTTGTATACTATACTGCTTTTGCCACTGGTAAATATGGGCCAGACACAACGGTAGTAGATGCTCCAGTTAGTTATCGAGATGGTAACGGTTGGTACTTTCCCAGAAATTATGATAATAGTTTTAGAGGAGCGATGCCAATCCGCACAGCTTTAGCTCAGTCGCGCAACATTCCCGTGATCAAGATTGGTAAGGCTGTGGGTATGAATAGAGTCATAGAAACCTGCCGTACCTTGGGCATTATGAGTCCAATGGAACCTGTGTCTTCCTTACCACTTGGTGCAATTGGTGTCACACCTTTGGAAATAGCTAGTGCTTATGCTACCTTTGCTAATTATGGTTGGCAATCTCCACCAACTGTAATTGCTCGTGTCACCGATAGTAGTGGTAACGTGTTGCTAGACAATACCCCTAAACCACAGCTAGTTCTCGATCCTTGGGCTTCAGCAGCAATTATCGATGTGATGCGATCGGTAATTTCTGAAGGTACAGGTAAAGGTGCTGCTATCGGTCGCCCAGCCGCAGGTAAGACGGGAACAACATCGTCAGAAAAAGATATTTGGTTTGTTGGCACTGTACCACAACTAACAACTGCTGTTTGGGTGGGGAGAGATGACAATAGACAGTTAGCTGACCATGCAACAGGTGGTGTTATGGTTGCTCCCATCTGGAAAGATTTTATGGAGAAAGCACTAAAGAACACACCAGTAGAAAACTTCAAGCCACCTTCCCAGTTTCCTCGCCCCAAGTCAAATTAAAGTTAGGAGTGATAAGTTATGAGTTATGAGTTGATTGAGAACTCCTAACTCCTGTACAGACGCGATTAATCGCGTCTCTACTTTTTTTAGGCTTGTTTTTCTAGTTCGGCTTTCATCCGTTCTAAAGTAAGGTGCATTTGGTCAAACATTTGTTGTGGGGTGACACCAAACTGACCTAATTGTGTCTTCAGTTGTTCTACTGTCATTTGTGCCATGAAATCTTCTGATAGCTCGAAGCGCTTCATAAAGATGCGATACCGATCCATCATGGCTTCCATTTGCTCAATAAATAGCTTTTTGCCATCGCGGTCAAATTTGCCGTAGTTATTACCAAGCTTGATTAGTGCTTGATAATCCTCAAACAGCTGTTTTGCTTCTTGCTGAATTATCTCAGAATCGAAGAATCCCATATTGCTTATATTAAACTGAGTGTCCAGACTCAGGAGCTTAATAGTTTTACTTCTATTATTATTTTAGTCTAGGAGAGTAATCTAGTAACAAAGCTTCGGTTTTAGTACGGTTTGTTACCGAAATTTCACCACTTGACTTGAGAACCTTTCTTTTGAGCAAACCGACTTAATAAAGCCGCAATACTCATAGCTGTAGCCATTGATTTGGGATTGGTATTTTTACCAGATTGAATTTTCACTTCGGGAGCGTATTTCAAAGCTAGTGAATTTTGCGGGTTCAGTTTTAATGCTTGATGGATGTAAACCCTGGCCATCCCGATAAATTTTTGTTTGAGATGTACCAAACCTAATAAGGCATAATAGTCGCTATTATTTGGCTCTAATTTGATGGCATCGCGCAATTCTGACACGGCTAGGGGCCACTTGCCTAGCTTGACGTACTCAATAGCTCGCTGGTAGTGACGTTGAGCGTATGTCACAACTGGTTTGACATCAGTTTTTTGATTTAATGTCAATTCAACTGGCTTAACTTCTACCTTAGAGAGGATGCTAACAGCTTTTTGTGTTGATTGTAGGTCTGGTTTATGTAACCGTAAGTATACTAAATTCAGTGTATTAATTTGTTGCGTCACCTGATAAAACTGATCTAATGATTTGTATTGATCTTCTGCATAGCAGGCGATCGCTTCTTCGTAAAACAATTCTGCTTGGGGTGTAGACATTTCCAAAATTTTCTCAGCTATGGCACTTTGAGAAGACAAAGGCTTCTGCTCTAAAGCAAATGATCGCAGCATAGCGATCGCCATCAAGCGCTTCTCTTGATGTTTCAGTTGTTCATAAGCTGGATTGATTAAATGGCTAAATATTGCCGTTGCTAATTCTTGATCTGGCTTAGAGCTTTTGGTATGGCGATCGGGATGTAGCAGCTTCGCTAAAGTGTGATAGCGTTTTAAAATCTGGCGATCGCCAGCAATTACAGAAATTCCTAATACAGCGTAAGGATCACAAAGCTGTTGAAGCCATTTTGGCGGTAGGAAGGTCTGTGACATAGTAGTAATTAAGCTGTTAAAAATTTAAAATTAGCATCAAAGCTCAATGCATGGTCATGTGAAACTTACTCAAATTTCTGCAAATACTAAATTATGCCTGGGAATTCTCATCTAAAGGGCAAGGCAGAGTAGTTAACTGTCTAATTGTCGGAACTATGGTATTGGTATATTTATTAAAAATATGTTGACTAAGCGCAAAAGTCGAAGTGTTGCTGCTGTTTTAGCTTTTTCTGGCACACTGGCACCAATTTCAGGATTACATAAATTCTATCTGGGACAGAGGTTATGGGGCATTTTGTATGTGTTGCTTTCATGGACACCGATCCCCAAGGTAGCTAGTGCCATTGAGGGAGTTTGGTATTTAGCTCAAAATGAAGAAGCTTTTGATCAAAATTTTAATCTAGGTAAGTCAGCAACAAAAAACTCACAAAAAGTTAGTAATCAGGTAGGAGCGATCGCTGACGCAATGCGGGAATTGGATGCTTTGCGCCAGGATGGGCTAATTTCAGAGTATGAATTTGAGCAAAAGCGCCGCCAATTGCTAGACCAGATTTCTTGAGGTAAGCGACAACATGAATAATTGGCTACCTTTGAACCCCAAGCTGCAAAAACTCCGGGCCAAGCTCCTCAACGATCCCTACTATCGCTTACAATCTGGGGAAGAAATTCAGATAGCGGCTAAATTAGGTATTCGCATTGATGCTAATCGAGCCACTGTAGATGATTGGTTACGCTTACCAGGTTTGTCAATTCACCAAGCGCGATCGCTTGTAGAACTTTCGCGTTCGGGTGTTAAATTTTACTGTATTGAAGATATCGCTGCGGCTTTGGCTGTACCAGCGCCGCGCCTGGAGCCATTAAAACCTCTGCTGAATTTTATTTACTACGATCACGAATCTCTAGAAAGTCCGGCCCATTTAATCAATCCAAATACAGCAACAGTTGAAAATTTAGCCCAAATTCCATTTATAGATTTGTCTCTAGCACATGCAGTAGTGCAAAATCGGCAATCAGCCGGGCCTTATCGTAACCTAGCTGATTTCCAACGGCGTTTGGAGTTACCTGGTGATGCGATCGCTCAACTGATGTATTATTTAAGGTTTTAAGTTAGAAGTCTAAAATAACTCCTAACTCCGCCAATTTTAGATTTTGAGTCACACCTTTGATGCCCTTACAGTGCAACTTGGATTTTCGATTAAAGGAAAAATCTAAAATCTAAAATCCAAAATTAATTAAATGAACCCAATACGATCAAGAGGCCAAAAGCGAAACGCTGCTCGACCAATGACATTTTCTCTGGGTAAAAAGCCCCAATAACGAGAGTCATTACTATCGTTGCGGTTATCTCCCATGACAAAAAACTCATCCTCTGGAACCTTCACTGGTTGATATGGCTGATTTGGGGGTTCAGCGATGTAGTCTTCTGCCAAAGGTTGACCATTGAGATAGACTTTGCCAGAAGCAACACTAACTACCTCACCAGGCTGGCCAATAACCCGCTTGATGAAGGCTTGGTCTTTGGGATATCCTCGACGTTGTAGTTCTGCGGGTGGCTGAAAAACAATAATATCCCCAGTTATGGGAGGGTGAAAATGGTAGGATATTTTTTCAACTACCAAGCGATCGCCTGTATGTAAGGTAGGCAGCATCGAATCAGAAGGTATATAGCGGGGTTCGGCAATAAAAGTCCTGATAAAAAATGCCAAACACAATGCGATCGCAATTAAAATCAGATTTTCTTGCCAACTACGCCATACTTTTAACGACGCACGCTCTTCTTTTACATCACTTTCGTGAGGAATCATAAAAGTTTCTAGCCAGTTTAAGAAGTGGAACAAATACCTTGATTATTTTGACTCAAAAGGTATACTAATAAACATGATGGATTCTGCATAAATCCATACTAAATATTAAATAATACAATTATCGCATCTACCAAAGACAAGCAAAACTACTGTAAATCAACCATGACCTGTTTAAGGCAATATAAGCTGATGATTAGGATTTTTAGGTAATTAAAAATTTTAATTCTAATTGCTGCAATTATAAAGCAAGTTATGAGATGATTTTCAATTTTGCTTCCTACTGCTAAAAAAGCAGTCACCGATTGGTAGAGCGATACAGCCAGTCGGTTTTTTCTTTGAGCAGAAAATTGCTAATTAAATGGCAAATACAGTTTAGGGACTTCCAACAAATAAATTACCCAATCTTATGGGGTGGGTACACGAGCGCCCGTAGTCCAAGGCAGGCTTTTAGGCTCACCCCATAACAAAGAGTCAAGTATTTTTTTATTTGGAAGTCCCTTAGCGAATGCCTTAAATATAATAATCCGATTTGATTGCATGAAAAAATCTAAGTATATGTAGTGGCGTAGCACAGCTAAATTAGAGCAATAAATTTTGTAGGTTGGGTCATTAGCGTTACCGTCGCGCAGCGAAGCATGAGATCCAAGACCCTGATGAATGTTGGGTTTCACGTTGATCATTTTATCTGTATCACGCGAATACGTGTATTTCAAAAATCTTGCATGTTTAGAATTTTACATCAAATGATTCTACTGGATTGTTATTTTAGTATAGATATATACTATTGGGCAAATACTTTAACAGTATGGCTATAAAGATGTGAATAAATTGCGTAATTTTACTGTGACAGTATATACTAGATTGTACTATTAATAATATATCTCCCTTACTATCAAGAAGAAGATTAACAGACAAAAAGCTACTAGTAATTTAAGCTTAAGCATCAGCATCAAAAACAGGTTAAGCTGCTGATAAAATCATTTTTGCTAAATGATTTAAAAGTATCCAGATTAACTAATAAATGCCCCTTGGCAATGAGAAACTATATTTAATCAATTTTCGTCTGTCTATTTCATAGAAAGTTCAAGGCAACAATCTGTAAGTTAAAAATTTAACTTTTTCTTAAAAAGTAAGGAATGGCAGCAGGCAGTAAGATATATCTTATCAAGAATAGAGCTAATAGTTTATTAGACTCTTTTCTGACATATACCTTGCTCCTTGTAAGTAGTTTTGTATATTAATTAAATAATTTACTCAGCTACAACTTATACAGCTTTCCTGTCAGAAAGTCTTGCTATAAAAATTTCAGCTCACAAAAAATGCAAATTGTAGGCATGAGAGTTGAGTTACATCTTTTTTGCAAAGTTATAAAACTTAAAAGGATAATGCTGCCTTAGCCATGAAGTGAAAGACAGAAACTAATTCAGAACTCCGATAAAGAGGATTTTGAGGTGTCATTAATTATTCGATTGCGCTTCTTCTTTCTTAGAGCTAGCGGCCAGAATGTGGAAATTCACATTTCGCCTTTTATAAATGGATTGACATTAAATAGTATCAAGTATTGTATAAGCGATCGCCCAAATGATGTTCTAGATTTCAGTTAAAGCTATATAGTCTGTCTTCTCGATTTTGAACTGTCGTTACTCGCAATTCCAATTTTCAGGATTACCAGAAAGCAGATGGTATCTAAGATATCTAAAAAAATGTGCTATAACGTACCGTCATAACGTGGTTGATGGTTCGATATTTGAAGGAGGTATGAGGTGGAAAACAATAAGTCGTTTCTGTGGCCAGAAGGAATATTAATTGCACTGCTTGCCTTATGTGGTGTTTTTAGCCTTGCTTTTATGATGCTTCTAAGGCCAAATCCTTCGGAGGCTCAGAGTAGAGAGAGTATAAATATCAAAGATGTAGCTGCAAACGCTGGAACTCAGCAGCGCATTGAGAAATTAAAAGCGGCAATGCTTACAAGTTGGCAGCAAGAAGCACAAGTAAAGGGACTAGCCTACTCTCTACCATCACGTTTTCAAGGGGCAATAATTAACGCTGCAAAACTTACTAAAGGGGAGAAAGTAATTGCTCTCACCTTTGATGATGGCCCTTGGCCAAAAACCACAGAGCAAGTGCTAGATATTCTAAAATCAAATAATATCAAAGGGACGTTTTTTGTTGTTGGGCAGAACCTAAAAAATTATCCAGAATTAGGAAAGCAAATTGTAGCTCAAGGTCATGTTATTGCCAACCATACTTGGCATCACTGGTATCACTTCATGAATCCACAAGCTGCTGCTTTTGAAATAGATCGCACAACAGACCTCATTTATCAAGTTACAGGTGCTAAAACAAATATCTTCCGACCGCCTGGTGGCATCTTGCACAATGGATTAGCTGCTTATGCGAAAGGCCAAAAATATGTTGTGGTGATGTGGTCAGCTGATTCCACAGATTATAAGTTGCCAACTGTACCAAAGTTGATAAATAACGTGATTAGAGATTCAAAACCTGGTGGTATTGTCCTAATGCATGATGGTGGCGGTAACCGTTCCAGAACTGTGCAAGCTTTACCAGAAATTATTAGCAACTTTAGAAAGCAAGGTTATCGCTTTGTTACTATTCCAGAACTTTTAGAAATGGAAGATGCAGACCAAAAGTTAATTGCTAACAAAAGCAAAAAGTAATAATTATTAATTATAGTTAATTAAGTCAGTTATGTAATGAAAAATTCATCAGAGCAATTGGAGTTAAGTTTAACATGCGTGTACTTCAATCAAATCGCGTCTAACCCAGCGATGGAGAGGCAATAACTATTTAATGCCCATATATTTTTTTGAGGGTAATTATTGCAATGGTCAATACTGCTTTCAAAGTATGAAAAATTAATTATTTTGGAAACGTTCTCTTCAGAAGCTTTGATTGAAAGCTTGCTTTTATATAATAATTTTTATAGAAAAATCCTATTTTTTAACTAACATTTATATGTTAGTTTAACAACATTTAGATAATGTCTTAATATACCCAATTAGATATAGGACTTACGCAAAAATTGCTAAAAAGCTTAATTTCTCGAACCGCCAAGACGCCAAGAGCGCCGAGAATTCGTAGAGTGTGCGTAAGTCCTAAGATAGATTTCAAAACAGTACTGATCTCAATACTTGTCGGGTTTTGGGTAAAAGGGGAAAGAAAAAACCTTTAACCTTTTCCCTAAACCAATTCCGAGTTAAAAATCCAAAACCTGAGCAGTATTGGTACTGATCTCGACTTTATTACCTAGACTTTCATGATCTTATTGAGCAGTTATTTTTGTTGCCTTAGTCTAAAGTCCAGTTGTGAATCATTTAGTAATATTCCCCCTAAACAAGGGGGAATATATTTTCTCTCTACAGTCTTTTGAAGAATTACTAGTAACCCTCTTTCCTCAATAGCCTCCCCTGCTTTATCCAAACCGTATTGCAGCTTCTCCGACGGGAGAATGGCTTAAGACTGAATATGAGAATGGTTACAGTTACTAATGACTGCTGACTAAACTGAACTCAGTTGTTCTTTCAGGATTAGCTTCGGGGCTATCAGCTTCAGAAGGTGGAACCAACTGCCAGAATTTCGGCAGAAATTCTTGCCAGTTTTGCAGAATTTTCTTTGCCTTTGGTGAACCAGTGCGTTCCGCATGAGTTTTGATTAACTCTTGCAGTTGTTTTGCACCTGCTTCTGTAATCACCCGTTGGATTTTGACAATTTCCGGGTTGACTAACTCACGAAATGAGTCGTTTTCATCTAAGAAATACGCCAGTCCACCAGTCATTCCAGCTGCTACGTTACGTCCTACTTTGCCGAGGACGACAATCACACCACCAGTCATGTATTCACAGCAGTGATCCCCAGCGCCTTCAATTACTGCTATGGCTTTGGAGTTTCTTACAGCAAAGCGCTCTCCTGCTAAACCGTTGGCAAATAACATGCCACCAGTAGCACCATAGAGGCACGTATTGCCAACTATCACGTTTTGTGATGCGTTATAGGTGGCATCAGGTGAAGGTTTGATGATGATTTCACCACCATGCATTCCTTTACCTACGTAGTCGTTTGCCTCTCCTGCCAGGGTTAAAATTATACCAGGGAGGTTGAATGCACCAAAGCTTTGCCCAACACTACCTGTGAAATTGAGATTAATTTGTCCTTCAAAGTCACTATCACCGTATTGAGAAGCGATCGCTCCCGCTAATCTTGTGCCTACTGTTCTGTCAGTATTAACAATAGGGTAAGTCTTGGTAACAGTGGACTGATCCCGAATGGCAGTCTGAATGTCGGGGTCGGCAAGCATTTTGTCGTCCAAAACCACGCCATTGCTGTGGACTTCTTCATGCAGTAACCAATCACGATTGTCTCTGGTATCAGGTAGCTTAAGTAAACAGTCCAGGTTCAGCGATCGCGTTTTGGTAAGTTTTGCCTCTGGGCGCAGTTTCAACAAATCTGCACGTCCAATGATTTCTGACAAAGAACGGTAGCCAAGTCGTGCCAACAAACTACGCACTTCTTCGGCGATGAAGTAGAAGAAGTTAACAACCTGTTCCGGCATTCCCGTAAACCGCTTACGGAGTTCTTCTTTTTGAGTAGCAACACCCACAGGGCAGGTGTTCATGTGGCAAACTCGCGCCATGATACAGCCTTCAGCAATCATGGCGATGGAGCCGAAACCGAATTCTTCACCGCCCATCAATGCACCTATTACCACATCCCAGCCACTCTTGAGTCCGCCATCTACGCGCAAAATCACGCGATCGCGCAGGCTATTTTCCATCAAGACGCGATGCACTTCACTTAAACCCAGTTCCCACGGCGAACCAGCATGTTTAATCGAACTTAGTGGCGATGCACCTGTACCACCATCATGTCCAGAAATCTGGATAATATCAGCGTTTGCTTTGGCTACACCAGCTGCGATCGTGCCAATGCCGACTTCTGCAACTAACTTCACCGACACCTTGGCTTTGGGATTAATTTGGTGCAGATCAAAAATCAGTTGTGCTAGGTCTTCAATAGAATAGATATCGTGGTGCGGTGGTGGTGAAATCAGCGTCACACCTGGCTTCGAGCGCCTTAACATGGCAATGTATTGGCTGACTTTGGGGCCTGGTAGCTGTCCACCTTCCCCAGGTTTAGCACCTTGGGCAATTTTGATTTCAATTTGTTTGGCATTGACTAGGTACGCTGGCGTGACACCAAAGCGTCCCGATGCAACTTGCTTGATGGCACTATAGGCTTGATCACCATTCCGCAATCCTTTTAAATGAGGTAGGGTTGGCGAGTGACCAGACTCGTCTACATCATCTAAAACTGTATAGCGCACTGGGTCTTCGCCGCCTTCTCCAGAGTTAGATTTACCACCAATGCGGTTCATGGCGATCGCTAAAGTTTCATGAGCTTCTCTTGACAAAGCGCCTAAAGACATGCCACCTGTGCAGAAGCGCTTGACAATTTCAGTTACCGACTCCACTTCTTCTATAGGAATTGGGGTGCGTAGCTTGCCGCCGTAGGCATCGCCTTGGAAGTCTAGCAAGTCCCGTAAGGCTGTTACTGGCCTACCTTGAAGATGCTTTTTATAAACTTCGTAGTGGTCATAGTTTTTGCCATCTAAAGCCTTATGCAGCGCCTTAACCATTTCTGGGCTATTCATGTGGTACTCGCCGCCAGGACGGTATTGCACAAAGCCCAGGTTTTGTAACTTATTCGTCGTCACTTCTGGGAAAGCTTTGCAGTGGAAGGAAAGTACTTCATCAGCTAGTTCGCTAACACTCAAACCACCAATCCGGGAAGTCGTACCCCGGAATCCCAATTCGATTAAATCTCCACCGATGCCAATAGCTTCAAAGATTTGGGCTGCTTGATAGCTGGAGAGCAGAGAAATTCCCATCTTGGAGAGAATTTTTAGCAAACCTGACTCTACTGCTTTGCGATAGTTTCCTAAAGCTTGTTCTAAGGTGAGGGTGGGAATTTTTTCTACACCCATTAACTTCTGAGTTTTGGGATCAGACCACCAATCACGCACCGTATCTAAAGCCATATACGGGCAGACTGCA
Source organism: Nostoc commune NIES-4072 (assembly GCF_003113895.1). Lineage (NCBI taxonomy): Bacteria > Bacillati > Cyanobacteriota > Cyanophyceae > Nostocales > Nostocaceae > Nostoc > Nostoc commune. Next base: position 5,575,883 of record NZ_BDUD01000001.1, read on the forward strand.
CCAGCACCGTAGCCAATGAGACAAGCAAAGTGATGAGTACTCCAGCATTGAGCAGTATTGACAATTAAGGATGTTTTCATTCGCAGCCCTTCCCGAATCAGGTGATGATGTACAGCACCCACTGCTAACAGGGGAGGAATGTATGTATCTTCTGGGCTGATACCGTCATTTGCCTTATCACTTAAGATTAAAATCTTTGCACCTGCGCGGACTGATTGGGCTGCTTGTGCTTGTAAAGATTGGACTGCGGCTTTTAATCCTTCAGGGCCAGTAGCGATCGCAAATCGGGTTGACAACTCAGCCGTGGCAAATCCTGACAGCTTAATTGCCTCTAACTCACCATCGGTTAACACTGGCGATTCCAGCTTCAATCTCCGAGCATATTCGGCTTTAGGTTCTAATAAGTTACCCCGTTCACCCAGTTCGACTTTCAAAGACATCACTAGCTTTTCCCGCAGGGGATCAATCGCTGGGTTCGTCACCTGAGCAAAACGCTGTTTGAAATAGTCATACAGCAGGTGGGGTTTTGTTGACAGCACTGCTAAAGGAATATCATCACCCATGCAGAAAGTCGGTTCTGAACCTGCGATCGCCATTGGATGAATCACCATTTCTACATCTTCTGTGGTGTAGCCAAAGGCAGTTTGCAGCTGAAGCAATGTTTGCTTGTCAATAGGCAATTGTCCAGGGTCATTTGTCATTTGTCCTTTGCCATTGCCATTTGCTAATGACGGATGACCAATGACCAATGACTTGAGTTCTTGACGGTACTGTTGCAGCCATTCACCATAAGGGTGCTGCTTGGCAATGCGCTGCTTAATCTCCCAATTCTTCAGGACTTCATGGTTTACTAAATCCACGGCAATCATTTGTCCTGGGCCGAGCCTACCTTTCTCGACAATATCGGCTTCTGGAAAGTCCACTACACCAGCTTCCGAAGCTACGACAATGTAATCATCCTTAGTAATCACGTAGCGAGCTGGTCTTAAGCCATTACGATCTAGAGTTGCACCAACTTTTTTGCCATCACTAAATACCAAAAGTGCTGGCCCGTCCCATGCTTCTTGCAGTCCACTGTAATATTCGTAAAAATTAACAATTTCTGGATAGTAACTTAAAGAAGGCTGATTTTGGTAAGCCTCTGGAACCATAATCATTAAAGCTTCCAAGGGGCTGCGTCCAGAACAAACGAGCAATTCCAGTACGTTGTCTAGCGTAGCTGAGTCGCTATTATCAATATGAACTAATGGCTTGAGTTCCTTGATGCGATCGCCCCATACAGGATGATTCAGGCTAGCTTCTCGTGCCATCATCCAGTTAATATTACCCAACAAAGTATTGATTTCGCCGTTGTGACCCAAAAGCCGCATTGGTTGAGCTAGGGGCCACTTGGGCATTGTGTTGGTACTAAAGCGGCGGTGATAGACAGCAAAGGCACTTTTGTAAGCTGGATTCTTTAAATCGTCATAAAAGCTGCCCAAGATGGCAGAACGCACCATGCCTTTATAGACAATTGTGCGGCTTGACAACGAGCAGATATAAAATTCTTCTGAGATGTTGGTTGCAATTTTACTAATTCGGCGGCGGGTGATGTACAACTGCCGTTCTAATTCATCGCCACTTTTGTCAACAGAAGCTAACAAAACTTGTTCAATCTGGGGTTGATTTTCTCTTGCTTGTACCCCAAGTAAATCAGGTTGCACTGGCACAACTCGCCAACCAAGTACAGTGAATTTTTCTTCAGCAGCCACTTGCTCAACTGCTGTCCTAGCTTTTTGTGCTGCTTCCTGGTCTTGTGGTAGAAAGATCATCCCAACAGCTATATTATTGATGGATGGAAGTTCCTTTCCACTTTCGGCAAAGTCTTGTTGGAACAACTCCCAAGGGATAGCTGTCAATACTCCAGCACCATCACCAGAATCTTGATCGGCGCTACAACCTCCCCGGTGTTCTAAGCAGGTTAAAGCAGCTAAGGCTTTTTCAACAATTTCGTGGCTGGTATGATTTTGGCGATGAGCAATAAAACCCACACCACAGGCATCTCGTTCCTCTACTAACCACTTTTGCCCCTGATAGGTATCTCTTGAGTTGATATTCGCTGTGATTTGTTGGTTTTGATTCATCGGTTTATTATTCATACCCTGTTCCTGAAGTATTGAGTTACCAATTTTGCCACTACGTTATGGGAAAAAATTTCTAAATTCAGCGATGGAAAATATACAAGCACCGAAATTTAGGGAAAAAAAATTTTAACTTCGGTTTTACATTGTTAGTTCACCCGTGTTAAAATTTTTGCGTATTTTTTATGTATTTATGCGGTGTTAGACAAGTTACCTCCGCCAAGACATCATTTTTGCCCTGACAGTTTCTTTTTTATATTGTGAAGCTAAATATTTTCTCAATTCCCTTTTTCCAGATGCACGCTAGCTACTCATAGAGCCTATTTCGGCTCACCTGAAACAAAACTAAAACTGAACGCTTTACTATTTTTTCAAGCCAAAGTCAAAATAATTCGTAATTGATTCGTGACGATCAAGGACTCGCTCTGTAAGTAAGCTATGCCGAAGGCATTGCCTCTCCAAGAGTTGGCTTTACGCTACGCTACCTTAATTCGTAGTTGCAATCAGTGGGGGGTTGCACCCTCCATTGTCTTGTTAACCACTAAATTAAAGATTTAGTGTGGGCTACTGTACCCTTTTAATTACGAATTACTAATTATTTAGTTATCCTGAGCCAGCAATAAAATCAGCGTATTACGATATATACCCATTTGACAATTCCCAAATATCTTTGTTGTCTAGAGTTTTGCCGCCTACCAGTTGGCACATGTATTACTATTAACTAGACCTTACTGAATTAGCAACATTCAGTCAGGATTAAATATCTTAATCCAGTTTTGATAATCAAAACTACCGTGTATAGTGTGGTTAAAATTAGTGCCAGTTAAAACACTTGATTGCAGGGCTTTGGCGTCTAAATAAGTTGATTAGCTTTTAAAAGAGATAACTAGCCAATATATAGATTAGCATGTTTTTTCAAAAATAAACTCATGTTCTTTTTATATTTCCAAATAATTAGTTAGTTTATACCTTGGCTGGTAGTTTTGAAAAACCTAGTAAATTATGGTAAAAATGCCGAATTATTGCCAATCAGAGAATGGCGATCGCAAAGCCAACGCCAAGGGGGAACGCAGATTTTTCCAGGCTACTGTGTCACCAATCTTTTTAATAACACTATGCATAACTGCTACCTGTGCTGCCAATGCCCAGGAGTCTTCAAAAAACGCCCAATCAATACCAAGGCTCATCTCCCAGTCACCTGCACCTGCTTTAACAGGGGTGGCATCCTTTGGTAATCAAATTTCCCTCAATGGTCGTACTTTACCAGGAACTTGGTTCCAGCGACCTGGAAAAGCTGGTCAGATTACAACTCATCTGAGTGATGGGGCATTTAGGCAGTTAATTGGAGTAAATTTCTTAAACAGTAGTAACTCAGCAAGGCAACCAATACAGTGGTTTTCATCGGTGACAAAGCCACTGGTTTTAACCGCCAGGCTACTAGGAGCATATCGCTATCTCGATATTACTAATTTTGCTCAAACATTTGGATGGGAAATCCGAACCAATGGCAACATTTTGGTGATTGCTACCCCAAAAGCACAAATTACAAATATTGTTCAGAGCCAGGAACGTCCAGAGGTGAGTGCCCCTTTGCAACAAACTCGGATTCTGGTTGATTTAGATCGTGCAACTCCTTGGCAAGTTGCACAAGGGTCAATTATTAAAAAAATTGAAACTCTATCCCTCGATCCAGACACGCCAACCCCAAAATCCACTGTACCGCCAAATAGAGAGTGGACAATTACCCTGGATGGAATAGCCGATCCTGTTTTAATAGAACGCTATACCCCCCAGCCACCAGCAGCACCACCAGTACCACCAACATTGCTGCCTAATTTGCTCAAACAATTATTACCAGTTACACCAACACAACCTATACCACCACCCCCAGCCCCTGAACCACTGATTCAACAAGTGGAGGTGGTGAAAAACCAAACCATAATTAGTCTGAGCGTTCCCTTCGGTCTATCGCCTCAAGTTAGTACTGTAGATACCCCCAATCGCCTGATTATCGATATTCGACCCGATCCTCTAGAAGAAAGAGATATTACTTGGGCCCCAGGATTGCGCTGGCGACAGCATTATGTCAACTTAGGCACAGAACGCTTTCCGGTAGTTTGGTTAGAAGTTAATCCCCGTAAATTTGGGCTAACGCTGAAACCTATGTGGGCTAGTCCTGATGGGCTTGCGGGTACTGCTCCTTTAATTCAAACAGCACAACGTTACTTAGCAGTAGCTGGAATTAACGGTGGCTATTTTAACCGCAATAACAGATTGCCCTTGGGTGCAATTCGTCGGGATGGTCAGTGGTTATCAGGCCCCATTCTCAACCGAGGTGCGATCGCTTGGAATGATTCTGGTCAATTTTACTTCGGTCGTCTCACCCTAGAAGAAACTTTAATTACGGCAAATGACCAGCGCCTACCAATTCTGTTTCTTAATAGCGGCTACGTCCAGAGTGGTATTGCTCGTTACACCCCAGCTTGGGGATCAACTTACACGCCCTTGACGGATAACGAAATTATCCTAGTGGTAGAGAAAGACCAAATTACTCAACAATTACCAGGCGGCAAAGTTGGTGAGACGGTCGTTCCCATTCCCCAGGATGGCTACTTACTAACCTTACGTGCTAACGCTGCTAGTGCTGCCTCACAGCTACCTATTGGAAGCGCAGTAAGTATTTCTAGCACCACTGCTCCGGCTGATTTTAGTCGTTATCCCCACATTATCGGAGCCGGGCCACTATTAGTCCAAAATCGTCAAATTGTCCTCGATGCCAAAGGCGAAAAATTCAGCAATGCCTTTATTGCCGAAAAGGCTATTCGTAGCGGTATTTGCACAACAGCAACAGGCACATTAATGATTACTGCCACACATAATCGTGCAGGCGGTTATGGCCCTAATTTGGCAGAACATGCTCAATTGCTGCAACAGATGGGCTGTGTGGATGCTCTAAATTTGGACGGAGGTAGTTCTACCAGCCTTTATTTAGGAGGACAACTACTTGATCGCTCCCCTAGTACTGCTGCTCGTGTTCATAATGGAATTGGTATTTTCCTGAAACCAAGATAATGAGGGAGTAGGGAGTAGGGAATGGGGAAAAAACTCAATTACCAACGAACTCCCCACTCATTTTTTAAAGTTTAGAACAAGCTGCCATTTTGCCTAATGAAGACTTAGTGTAGATACAAGAGTTTTAGTAGTGATGATTTACACCGCCATGTTTGATTTTGCTATCTTTATCAAGGCGCGACAAAATTAATGATTTTCAACGTTGTAAGATAGCGCCAGATTTTTTATCAATAGTAAGAGTACCAACGGTTTGTTATGTCTTCAAATGAGGTGACTATGGCTCGATATCAAGAAACTACACAGACTGAAACTCTACATTTACCTTCAACTATCACATCCAAAGGCGTTGCTGCAACTGAATTACGTCCTTGGGGTGCTTTTACAGTTTTGGAAGAAGGGCGCGGATACAAAATCAAGCGCATTGAAGTTAAGCCCGGACACCGCCTCAGTCTACAAATGCACCACCACCGCAGTGAACATTGGATTGTCGTATCTGGTACAGCTAGGGTAACTTGTGGCGAGAAAGAAGTCCTACTGAGCAATAATGAGTCAACCTACGTACCCCAATGTACATCTCATCGTTTAGAGAATCCTGGTGTGATCCCCTTGGTGTTGATTGAAGTGCAAAATGGCGAATACTTGGGAGAAGATGATATTATTCGCTACCAAGATGACTATGCTCGTACCAAAGATTAAAGCTCTAATCTAAAAACTGAATACATTTTTGTGCAAACCGTCTTTGGGAACCACTACACCCCAGAAGTCCCCACCTTAACTAGGTAGGGACTGAAATATTTTGTGCTATAAATGTAGTAATAGCGATCGCCCTCATAGCTTCGATGATTTGGAATTTTCAAGAAGCTAGGATTAACCCATCTGTCTGTAAAATGAAGATGGGGTATTTAATTGCAAAAAACGAGTTCCATGATTCATCTGAGTCAAGCAGCCGCGAGTGAGATTGGGCGAATAAAGTCCAAGCAGCAGCCAAATGTCTTATTTCGATTGGCAGTAAAACCAGGTGGTTGTTCCGGGTTCTTTTATGACATGTCCTTCGATAAAGCAATAAAAGTTGGCGACCAGGTTTTCAACTTGGATGAGATTCAAGTAGTTATAGATGCCGCCAGCTTAAGTTACCTCAACGGTTTGAGAGTGGATTATTCAGAAGACTTAATGGGTGGTGGTTTTCGCTTCCAAAACCCGCAGGCGATCGCAACCTGTGGCTGTGGTAATTCATTCTCTATAACTAGTTAATAGTCCTTAATTAGCGATCCTTTGCCAATAAAATTAAGGAAAAATTACAATTGACATAAAACCGTAAAAAACGATATAATTAGGATTTGTTAAAACTTAGACATATAAGCAGCTTTACGCGCTGTAACTCATGCCAACAATACAGCAGCTAATACGTAACGAGCGCGAACAAGCGCGTCAGAAAACCAAGTCCCCGGCTCTGAAACAATGCCCCCAACGTCGGGGAGTTTGTACCAGAGTATACACGACCACACCAAAAAAGCCTAACTCAGCTCTACGTAAAGTAGCAAGAGTCAGACTTACCTCTGGATTTGAAGTCACAGCTTACATTCCAGGTATTGGTCACAACTTACAAGAACACTCAGTTGTGATGATTCGTGGCGGTCGGGTTAAGGATCTACCAGGCGTGAGATACCACATTATCCGTGGCACCCTAGATACAGCCGGAGTCAAAGACCGTAAACAAGGGCGTTCCAAGTATGGAACCAAGCGTCCGAAAGAAGCGAAAAAATAGACTTAGGCGATTAATCGCATCCAACACGATTAATCGTCTAGCTTAGAAGCGCTCAAGGACAAAAAAACTATCAGGGTCTGTGTACTAATAGTAGTTACGAAAGCTGCTCAAGTCAGTTTAAAAAAATCAACAAGCAAGGTACACCTACACTAAGCGAGCAAGTGTAGAAGTTCTGAGGAGAACGCTGTAATCCACAGCATAATTCTAATCTGGACATTAAAGTTTAAAATCTTGTCGCCTTGAGTATTTAGTTGCAGCTAGCAAGTAAATGAATTTTAGATTTGCAATTTTTGGATTGGTCGAACCCACAAGGGGATGAGGCTTACAGAATTTTGATTATTCCAATCCTAGTGGTCGGAACATTTACCAAGAACTCTAGTCCAAAATTGGCAGTCAATAAGTAAGCCTTGCTGCAACAGTCGAAAGCAAAATTGAGAAAGTCTGAGGGTTGAGTTCCACAGCTTTTAGCTTCCAGTGTCTGATAGCATATAATTTCGTTACCAATTCCGAATTAAAGGTGAAGTATGTCTCGTCGTGGTGTTATTCAAAGGCGCCCAGTTCCGTCTGACTCTGTATATAACAGTCGCCTTGTGAGCATGATTATCAGGCGGATCATGCGTCATGGCAAGAAATCACTTGCCGCACGGATTGTTTATGATGCATTAAAAACTATTGAAGAACGCACTGGTGCTGGTGCTTTAGAAACTTTTGAAAGAGCAGTGCGAAATGCCACGCCTTTAGTAGAAGTAAAAGCTCGGCGAGTTGGTGGAGCAACTTACCAAGTACCAATGGAAGTGCGTACAGAACGGGGTACTACCCTAGCACTGCGTTGGTTAGTGCAATATTCTCGCTCCAGACCAGGCCGGACAATGGCAAGCAAACTGGCAAATGAATTAATGGATGCTGCTAACGAAACTGGCAATGCGATTCGGAAACGTGAAGAAACGCACCGGATGGCGGAAGCTAACAAAGCATTCGCACACTATCGTTACTAAGTAGAAAAGCGATATATCGCCCGAAAGAAGCGGTATATCGGATGATTTACAAAAAGAAGACGGTTTTCCCTAAAAGTATAGAATCTTAACAAAGAGTAATATACAAGATATCATGAGGCAAAAACTATAGGAGGTAGCTGTGGCACGCACGATCCCGCTAGAGAAAGTACGCAACATTGGTATTGCGGCGCATATAGATGCGGGCAAAACAACAACAACAGAGAGAATATTATTTTACTCTGGGATAATTCATAAAATTGGCGAAGTTCATGAAGGAACTGCCGTCACAGACTGGATGGAGCAGGAGCGGGAGCGGGGAATTACCATTACTGCGGCTGCTATCAGTACCAGTTGGAAAGATCATCAAATAAACATTATCGATACTCCGGGTCACGTAGACTTCACAATTGAAGTTGAGCGTTCCATGCGCGTGTTAGATGGTGTAATCGCAGTATTTTGTTCTGTGGGCGGCGTGCAACCCCAGTCTGAGACAGTGTGGCGGCAAGCAGAACGTTACAAAGTTCCTCGGATTGCCTTTATCAACAAGATGGATCGCACCGGAGCGAACTTTTATAAAGTTCACGAGCAAATCCGCGATCGCCTGCGGGCGAATGCGATCGCTATTCAATTACCAATTGGTAGTGAAAACGACTTCCAAGGTATCGTTGACCTAGTACGGCAACGTGCGTATATTTACGCAAACGATCAAGGTACTGATATTCAGGAAACCGATATACCGGAGGAATTGCAAGCACAGGTAGAAGAATTCCGCACCAAGCTCATAGAAGCCGCAGCAGAAACCGATGATGCTCTGATGACTAAGTACTTCGAGGGCGAAGAACTTACAGAAGACGAAGTTCGGACTGCCCTGCGTAAAGGCACAATTGCGGGAACGATTGTACCAGTACTTTGTGGTTCAGCATTCAAAAACAAAGGCGTGCAGTTGATGCTGGATGCCGTTGTAGATTACCTGCCAGCACCAAGTGAAGTACCGCCAATTCAAGGTTTACTGCCCAATGGCGATACTGTTGAGCGACGGGCTGATGACGACGAACCCCTAGCGGCTCTGGCATTCAAGATTATGGCTGACCCCTACGGTCGCCTAACATTTGTTCGCGTTTATTCTGGTGTCCTGAAAAAGGGCAGCTACGTTCTCAACGCTAGTAAGAATAAAAAAGAACGGATTTCCCGCTTAGTTCTAATGAAGGCAGATGATCGGCAAGATGTCGATGAACTGCGAGCGGGTGATTTAGGAGCAGCTCTGGGATTGAAAGACACCTTGACAGGTGACACCCTCTGTGATGATGGATCGCCAGTAATTCTGGAATCCCTATTCATTCCTGAGCCTGTGATCTCGGTGGCGGTTGAACCCAAAACCAAGAATGACATGGACAAACTGTCCAAGGCTCTGCAATCTCTCTCAGAAGAAGACCCTACCTTCCGTGTCCGCGTCGATCCGGAAACAAATCAGACCGTGATCGCGGGAATGGGAGAGCTACACCTAGAAATTCTAGTAGACCGGATGTTACGAGAATTCAAAGTGGAAGCGAATGTAGGTGCGCCACAAGTAGCTTACCGAGAAACAATTCGGAAAGCTGTGAACAAAGTTGAGGGCAAATTCATCCGCCAAAGTGGTGGTAAAGGTCAATACGGTCACGTTGTGATCAATTTGGAGCCTGGAGAACCCGGTACTGGCTTTGAATTCGTTTCCAAAATTGCTGGTGGTTCAGTACCTAAAGAGTACGTTGGCCCCGCAGAACAAGGAATGAAAGAAAGCTGCGAATCCGGTGTTCTAGCTGGATATCCATTGATTGACGTTAAAGCGACCCTAATTGATGGGTCATACCATGATGTAGACTCTTCAGAAATGGCTTTCAAAATCGCTGGCTCAATGGCGATGAAAGAGGCTGTGCTGAAAGCTTCACCTGTCATCTTAGAACCTATGATGAAAGTTGAAGTTGAAGTTCCTGAAGACTATATGGGGAACGTCATTGGCGACCTCAACACCCGCCGAGGGCAGATTGAAAGCCAAAGCACCGAAAAGGGACTGGCTAAGGTAACATCCAAAGTTCCATTAGCGAGCATGTTTGGCTACGCCACTGATATTCGGTCAAAAACGCAAGGTCGGGGTACCTTCACGATGGAGTTCAGCCACTACGAAGAGGTTCCTCGCAGCGTAGCTGAAACTATCATTGCAAAAAGCAAAGGGAACGCTTAGTTAAAATAAGGAAATGAGCATTCATGGCACGCGCAAAGTTTGAAAGGAATAAACCCCACATTAATATCGGTACAGTTGGCCACGTTGACCACGGTAAAACTACCTTGACAGCAGCCATCACCATGACCTTGGCAGCTATGGGTCAGGCTGTAGCTAAGGGCTACGACCAAATTGATAATGCCCCAGAAGAAAAGGCACGGGGTATTACCATCAATACCGCTCACGTAGAGTATGAAACTGCAAATCGGCACTATGCTCACGTAGACTGTCCAGGACACGCTGACTATGTGAAGAACATGATCACCGGTGCTGCTCAGATGGATGGAGGTATCCTCGTAGTTGCTGCTACCGATGGCCCTATGCCTCAAACCCGCGAACACATCCTGTTGGCAAAACAGGTAGGCGTTCCCAGTCTGGTTGTCTTCTTGAACAAAGAAGATTTGATGGATGACCCAGAACTCTTGGAACTAGTAGAACTAGAACTTAGAGAACTGCTTTCAAGCTACGATTTCCCTGGCGATGATATCCCCATTATCAAAGGCTCTGGTCTGCAAGCTCTAGAAGCAATGACCAAGAATCCTAAGACTCAACGCGGTGAAAATCCGTGGGTAGACAAAATCTACGAATTGATGGATGCTGTAGATTCTTACATCCCCACTCCTGAGCGGGATGTTGATAAACCCTTCCTGATGGCTGTAGAAGACGTGTTCTCAATTACAGGTCGTGGTACTGTCGCCACTGGTCGGATTGAGCGGGGTGTAGTCAAAGTTGGCGATAACGTTGAACTAGTGGGTATCAGAGATACTCGCGCCACTACCGTAACTGGTATTGAGATGTTCAAGAAGAGTCTCGACCAAGGTATGGCTGGAGATAACGCTGGCGTACTACTCCGGGGTATCCAAAAGGCTGATATTGAACGGGGTATGGTCATTGCTAAACCTGGTTCGATTAAACCTCATAATGAATTTGAAGGTGAGGTTTATGTCTTAACAGAAAAAGAAGGTGGTCGTAAGACTCCATTTTTCGCTGGCTACCGTCCCCAGTTCTATGTGCGGACAACTGATGTAACTGGTACCATCAAAGCTTACACCTCCGATGAAGGCAAAGAAGTAGAAATGGTGATGCCAGGCGATCGCATCAAGATGACAGTAGAATTGATCAACGCGATCGCTATTGAACAAGGAATGCGCTTCGCTATCCGCGAAGGTGGTCGCACCATTGGTGCTGGTGTCGTTTCCAAAATTATCAAGTAGCACCTTTTCGCTCATAACAAAGGAGCAGAGATGGTATTTATTGTGCCTCTCTGCTCCTTTCTCTTCCTTCTATTCTAGGTACTGGTGATTGGGGATTAGGGATTAGGTATTAAGTTCCCAGTTCCCAGTCCCCAGTTCCTAGTCCCCATTCCCCTAATTACGCAGAACCTGGAAAATTAAAGATGGCAACTCTACAGCAGCAGAAAATTAGAATTCGCTTACAAGCTTTTGACCGACGCTTATTAGACACATCTTGCGAGAAGATTGTAGACACAGCTAACCGCACCAATGCTACAGCCGTAGGCCCAATTCCTTTACCAACAAAACGCCGGATCTATTGTGTGCTGCGATCGCCTCACGTAGATAAAGATTCACGGGAACACTTTGAAACCCGTACTCATCGCCGGATTATTGATATTTACCAGCCCTCTTCTAAGACTATTGATGCCCTGATGAAATTGGATCTACCATCAGGTGTAGATATCGAAGTCAAACTTTAATTTAGTTATTAGTCATTGGTCATTAGTCATTAGCAAAAGACAAAGGACAAATGACATTAGTATAAGTTTTTACATTGCCCTGAATAAATATATCTCAGGGCTTTTATTTAGCTAGGAAACAAATGATAGAATGTAGATAAAGTACGGGAAAAGCAGAGAAAAGAAATTTTAAAGATTAAGTTTATACCAAGATAACAATGACATCATCTTCTAAAATTGCAGTTCGTGAACTACCTCTGTTCCCGTTACCCGAAGTAGTTCTGTTTCCTACCAGACCATTGCCTCTGCACATCTTTGAATTTCGCTACCGAATCATGATGAACACGATTTTGGAGAGCGATCGCAGATTCGGTGTTTTGATGGTCGATCCTGTTAAAGGTACAATTGCAAACACTGGCTGCTGTGCAGAAATCGTTCATCATCAACGGTTGCCAGATGATCGCATCAAGATGTTGGCTTTAGGGCAGCAAAGATTTCGGGTATTAGAATATGTTCGGGAAAAGCCATACCGCGTTGGCTTAGTTGAGTGGATTGAAGACCAACCACCGGCTAAAGATTTGCGACCTTTATCAACTGAGGTAGAACAACTACTGCGAGATGTTGTGCGTCTATCAGCCAAATTAACCGAACAAAATATCGAACTGCCAGAAGATTTGCCTGACCTACCAACAGAGTTATCTTATTGGGTAGCGAGTAATCTTTATGGTGTAGCCGCAGAGCAACAATTATTGTTAGAAATGCAAGATACTGCAACTCGTCTTGAGCGGGAAGCGGAAATTTTAACCTCTACTCGGAATCACTTAGCCGCTCGTTCTGTTCTTAAAGACACGTTTAATGAAAAGTGAGGAGAGACGCGATTAATCGCGTCTGTACAAGAGTGAGGAGTGAGGAGTTAGGAATAAATAACAAAAAATAAAAGATTGGCAACTTATAATTTATATTCCCTATCTGATAATTAATAACTGATAACTCCTAACTCTTAACTAATTAATAACTCCTAACTTATAAAGTAGCAGCGCTGATCGGCAAAACATTGTAAGTGCCAAGAATTTTTAAAATTTCTGTGTGCATAGTTAATTCTGCTAAAGCAGATTGCATTTGTGCTTCCTTAGCATCCGCTTCTAAATCCATGAAAAACAAGTATTCGCCTAGCGATCGCTTTGTCGGACGAGATTCAATCCGGCTGAGGTTAATTCCTCGTTGAGCAAATATTTGCAAAGGTTTGAGCAATGCTCCGGGTGTGTTGGCAGGCATACTAAAAGCCAGTGATGTGTGACTGGTAGACACTTTTGATGGCTGATATTCAGCGATCGCTTCACCCTGACTTACTACCCAAAAACGAGTACAGTTTTCTGGATAGTCGTTGATGCCACTAGCAAGGATCGGCAGGTTGTAGAGTTGAGCTGCTCTACTAGAAGCGATCGCTGCTGTTGTTGTCTCTTGCTCCAATCGCTGTAACGCCTCGGTTGTAGAATTGCTGGGAATAATCTGTACACTCGGCAGAAACCGCCCTAACCATCCCTGACATTGTGCCAAAGCTTGCGGGTGAGAGTAAACAGTTTTAATTTTATCTAAGCTAGACGCGCAAGAAATTAACGTATGGACAATAGGTAATACTAAGGCTAGCTGAATTTGCAAACTGTCCAACTGCCACAGTGTATCTAGTGTCATAGTCACACTCCCTTCAATAGAATTTTCCACTGGCACAACAGCCATGTGGGCTTTACCATCAGCAACGGCGTGCAGTGATTGGGCGATGGTGGGATAGGGACATAAACTAGCTTCAACTCCCGTACTTTTAGTTAGCCAGTTGGCATAAAAAACAGTTGCTTGTTCTGTATAGGTGCCGGGAGGCCCTAAATGTGCGATCAATAAAGTCATGTGTTTATTAGTTATCTGTTCAATTTATAGACTATATCGTTAGTAAACCCAGCCTTTCTTTATTAACCAACAATATTGCTTTAATTTGATTTATTTAATTACATACTGCTTTTGTAGGTAATGTAATTATACAGTTTGTACCTGTACAACAATGTGGTTACTTGACTAACTAGAGCAAATGTACTAGCTTAACTTCAGTGGTTGTTTCAGTGAGAAATAAAGATTATGAAGTTCTCTTACACAATTCTTTATGTAAAGGATGTTGTCCAATCGGTCGCTTTTTATGAAAAGGCATTTGGTCTGAAACAACAGTTTATTCATGAGAGCGAACAATACGCCGAGATGGAAACGGGTGGAACAACTCTTGCTTTCGCCTCAAATGAACTTGCAAAATCTAACCTTCCCCAAGGATTCCAAGAAAACAGTCTATTAAATCTACCTGCTGGTATTGAGGTTGGTTTTCTAACAGACGATATAGTAGCAGCTTTGTCGCGTGCCATAGAAGGTGGTGCTGTGGTTGTTGCAGATGCCAAAGTTAAGCCTTGGGGACAAACAGTGGCTTATGTCCGTGATTTGGATGGAATTCTTGTTGAAATTGCTAGTTCAATGTAATCTAAATTAAAAAAATAAACATAATAAATTAATCAATAATAAAAGTATCAAACAATTACTTCCTTCAATTCATGGCTACCAAGTTTACTGCCTCCCAATCAGTGGAAATCGCTGTTCCAGAGCAGCCTATTCCCATTCAGCACTACTTGCGCCAACCTCAACGTCTAGTTAAGGCCTTGGCTGACAACAGTAGAATTGAGCAGCTTTCTGAGGAAGTATTTCGTTTGAAAATGCGTCCGTTAAGTTTTATGTCATTGAGTATTCAACCTACTGTAGACATGAGAGTTTGGGCAGAATCAAATGGAATAATTAATTTGCGATCGCTAGGCTGTGAAATCCTGGGCTTCGAGTATATTAACCAGCGTTTTGCTCTCAATTTAAAAGGACATTTGTCTCCCAAAGAGTTAAGCACTGGCACTCGCCTGCAAGGAAGGGCTGATTTAGAAGTGCTGGTGGATTTGCCACCGCCATTTTCTTTCACTCCCAAGCCGATTTTAGAAGCTACTGGCAATGCTTTGCTCAAAAGCGTATTGTTATCTGTCAAGCAACGGTTATTAAATCAACTTTTGGCGGATTATCGTTACTGGGTGATATCACAAACCAAAGATAGAGGACTTAGCGGTAACAGTACTGAATTGCCAATCCTGAATGCTGAGTAATTATTTAATCACTCAGGGTTCAGAATTTTGATTTGGCAAGGACGAAAAGACTGACGATGTAAGGGCGAGGGCCCATATTGTTGCAGAGCCAGCAAATGCTGCTGGCTACCATAACCCTTGTTACACTCCAGGTTGTACATAGGGTATTTTAATGCTAGACGCAGTACCAGATCGTCACGCCAAACCTTGGCAACAATACTAGCAGAGGCAATGGCAAGCGATCGCTCGTCCCCCTTAATTATTGTTTGTTGCGGCAATAGTAAGTCTTTGATTAACTGATTACCATCAACCAGGCAGAGTGCAGGCTGTATCTTTAACTTCAGCACAGCCCGCTTCATTGCTAACAGCGTCGCTTGCAAAATATTTATCTTGTCAATTTCAGCAGTCGAAGCAAACCCAATTTTCCAGTCTATAGCCAGCTCACAAATTTGGTGTGCTAGCTGAGTTCTACGAGAACTAGATAACTTTTTACTATCTTTGATTTTAGCTGCCATTAGTATTGGCAAAGCATGATCTGGCAGGATCACTGCTGCCGCCACCACAGGGCCAAATAGAGCGCCTCGCCCTACTTCATCCACACCTGCAACCAACCCTGGAATCCCTGACAAGGTAGAAAACTCTAGCCAATTGGATTGTTCCAAGGGCGTTGGCGACGTTTCTACCATAAAGCAAATTAATTATCCTCGATGGCTGAGGAACGACGGCGGCGGCGACGGCTAGCAGTGGCGGCGCTGTTGGCATCACTTTCATCTTCGTTGGCGGAAGCTTTCGCAGACAAACTACTCGTTGGGCTAGCAGTCAACTCAGATGGTTCAGTTGTCTCTTCTATCAAAGGTTTTGGTTCTGGCTCAATAACTTTTGGTATTGGTATTTTGCTTGGGATTATTTCAGGTGTTGCTTTTTGGACAATAGTTGATTCTGAGGTTGATTCAATTGGAGTCGTTGGCTTTTGACCAGGTTGAATCACGTTAATAATCACAGACTTGGGATTTTTAACCTCTTGCTCTAACTTCACCAAAGGAGATATTCCCATCAAGGCAAAGATATCCTGTTCCTGGAGGCTCATTTCTACAGTTCTAATCTCCGGTGGTTCTACCACTGGTTTGACTGGCTCTGCCTTGATAATTTTAGCGCGTTCTACAGTCCGATCTATAGTGCGATCTACTACAGTGCGCTCTACTCTTTCACTCCAACCTGGTTTACCAAGGGTGGGTGAGGGAATCTCTGGTGCAACTCCTAGTTCTGGTTCAATATCAAGGTCTAAGTCTGGCTCGTTAACAAAAGCCAGTGGATTGGCTACAACCCTAGCTTCATCTTTCCCGTTTAACCCATTGATGGCAATTCGACTGCGACGAGTGCGGGTACGACGCTTATTATCATTAAGGTCTTGATAACTAGGATGATTGATCAGATTTAAGTTCCCCGATTCTAGGTCGCCCTCAAATGCTTCTGAAAATCCATCATAGGTTTCTCGTGGTTCTGGGATGCGCGCAGCAGGCTGACGTGGTTCTCGGTGAGGCAGGGGGGATACAAAACGCTCACGTTCACGGTCTAGTGTTTCTGCTGGTATTGGTAATCGGTTTTCGATTTCTCCAGGCAGACGCACAGTATGTCCTAAACCGCCACAAGTGGGACAAGTTTCACCAAACAATTCGTAAATGTTTTGACCTTGGCGTTTGCGGGTTAGTTCTACTAAACCCAGTTCGGTTAATTGGGCAATCTGCGGACGAGCTTTATCTGCTTTGAGTGCTTTATTAAAGTGTTCAAGAACTTGCAGTTGATCGCGTCGTGATTCCATATCAATAAAATCAACAACGATCACCCCAGCGATATTTCGTAGACGCAACTGGCGAGCAATTTCTGTTGCAGCTTCGCAGTTTGTCCACAAAACTGTTTCTCTAGCTGTTGCCGATCGCGTGAAGGAACCTGAGTTAACATCAATTACGGTTAATGCCTCTGTCGGCTCAATGATGATGTAGCCTCCAGAAGGTAGGTCTACTCTCGGTTTGAGGGCTTCTCGAATGGCGGCAGTGATGCGGAAATATTCTAAAATTGGAGAGCGATCGCGGTGATGGTCAATTAACAATCCCTGCGGTGTTTGACCTCCACTCCAGTTCTGCAAGTACTGTTTGACGCGCTTCAAGCCAGTACTAGAATCCACGACAATCCGATTTACATCCGCGCCGTACATATCCCGCAATACGCGCTGAATGAAATCATCGTCCCGGTTGAGTAGTGCTGGGGCACGGGTGGAATGCGCTTCCTGCTGAATGGCTTCCCATTGCTTTTGCAGCAATTCCAAATCTTCCATAATTGCTTCTTCGGGTTTGCCTTCTGCTTCTGTACGCACAAGCAAACCCATTCCCGCCGGTTTGACCAAAATTGCTAGTGCCCGCAAGCGGTTACGCTCACTTTCACTTTTAATCCGTCGGGATAAATTTACACCTCTACCATAAGGCATCAGTACTACGTAGCGTCCGGGCAAAGTAATGTTACCCGTCAGCCGGGGGCCTTTTGTCCCCGTTGGCTCTTTCATTACTTGCACCAAGACTTTCTGCTGTGGTGCTAGTAGTTCTGTAATTGCTGCTGCGGTGCGCTTTAGCTTCAGTGGCCCTAAGTCGGTGACATGAATAAAACCGTTGCGCTCTGGGTCGCCAATATTGACAAAAGCCGCATCTATCCCAGGCAATACGTTTTCTACTACTCCTAAGTAGATATCACCTATTTGGTGATGACCCGTAGCAACAACTAGTTCCTGTATTTGATCTTCAGAAAAAACAGCAGCAATTTGGTGCTGCTCCGCGATGATAATTTGTTTTGGCATTCAATTTCCTCAAAATTGGCAGCACCAATAGGTTATGGAGGTTTGTTATACCTTTGTTGCCCCTGCAACCCTCAAAAGGTGCTACTGATAATAAAAATCGCAAACCTGAGCTTCTAAATTAAATAGCTATTGGCGCTCTTAAGAGCATTTTTACGGCGGATTATTCCAGAACGGTTGCATGTTTAAGCAATTAAATCAACCATCCGTGGTTGATTTGTGATGCAATACCCTCAATAAAGAGAGTTCTGAGTTAAAAGTTCTGAATCCTGAGTGAGTTTTTAACTCAGGAAGCTTTATTCGAGAGTAACCTACTGATGTCGTTAAGAAAAAGAAACTATTTCTATTTTCCATTCCCCGGATTTCTCCTTAGGGTTTTACTCAGCAACGTCAGCTGCTACCCTACTTTAAGCCGCGTTTTGCGCGTCTCGTGAACGTCTGCAAATTTGGCCTAACCGATGAGCAGTTGTTTAACCTACGGGAACGCCAAAGGCGAACAACTCTAGAAAAGTAGCTCACTAGCTCTTTGGCACTACTGGGGATTAAACATTCAGCAGCTGTTTAAAAAGCATGGATTTAGAGAATCTAAGCGAACCTGCTGTTAGTTACTGATTCACAAGGTAGCTATAGAGAGTGTGTGTGTTCTTTAATCTGCCTCAGTTTGTCTGGGATAAAATCCTAGAATTTGCACTCTACTAATATCTTTGCTTTCGCCCCCTGAACACCAGGGTAGTGAACCAGCTAAATTCAATGCAGCGCCAGAAAATTTCTCTTCACCCCATTCTAACGCAACCTTGCTAAAAATCAATTCCAACGATATAGCCACATTAGGACAACTACTAGCAAGCTGCCCTAAAGGGATTATACCCCTAAAATTAGCCGATTGCGGTGGATGTGCAGGAGTTGGAATTCTCCACTAGCCACCATCCTTAGCATAAACAGGATTTGTTCAGGACGCAATAGAAAACCATCTTGGCGATAGCTACCTACATAACGGATAACAGATATAGATTCTGCAATACTTTTGTAGTTTTCTACTAATTCCAGTTCAAATAAGCGATCGCGCAGATTTATTAACTGGCTCTTGCCTGACTTTGTTGTATGCTCGTACCACAGTTCGTCTTTTGCTTTGATGGTATCAATCCATTTTTGCCATTGTATAGGTGTTGCTTCTTCGATTGCTGCTACGGTAATTAAATATTCTGCTGTTTCTAGCAGTTGAGTCGCTGCCGGAGTTTTTAAATCTATCTGCTCCACATCATATATAGGTATGTCTGTGGGCATTTCCCGAAGCAACTGTTCTCGAAAAGTATCGACTGCCACTGGTACAGTTAACTCAAAATCTGCAATTTCACCACTACTAGTAGCTCCTAGAGCCAAAGCAGTTGCTACAGAAATTCGCGGCATTGGATGAAATCCACCAGTGAAAGCGATTGGTAAGCCTGCTCGCCGCACAACTCGGTCAAACAGACGGATTAAATCTAGGTGGCTTACCAAAGCCATGTTACCCTGTTTCCCAAACCAAACTCGCAGTCTTTGTACCTTAGTTGTGTTGGGGACAAACTCGCCAGCGAATTTTGGAATAGCTGGTGATTCAATCACAACGTTATGGCCAAAGTCGGTTCCACATACGCCACAGTGGGAACAACCTTCAAAAGAGCAATCGGGTACAATTGCAGCTTCTAAGGCGCGTTGCAAGTCTTCTTTGAGCCACTTTTTGTCAATTCCGGTATCAATATGATCCCAAGGGAGGGGAGTATCGAGGGAGTGGGGAGAGACGCGATTAATCGCGTCTGTACAAAATTGGGTATTTTCCGCATCTGGGGATCTCGTTTGATCTTGTGCGTGAAACAAATTCCATTCGCCATTTTCTACTTGGCGGTATTTCCAGTCTAGATCGGCCCCAGCGATCGCCTCTCCCCAAGCGCTAAAAGCCTGATCTAAATTTTCATACCAGGAATCCATACCTGCACCCAATTCCCAGGCACGCCGGACTACTTTGCTCAATTTGCGATCGCCTCGTCCTACAAAATCTTCCATTGCCGAGATGCGAACATCGGTAAAATTTACCTTCACTCCCTTTATTCGGCGGAATTCTTGCCGCAATAGGTTTTGTTTGCGTTTAAATTCAGTGGTAGAAACTGAGTGCCATTGAAATGGTGTATGCGGCTTGGGCGTAAAGTTAGAAATCGTCAGGTTAAAGTTTAGAGGTTTTCTGCCCTTGCCTCGACATTCTCGCTGTAGCCAGCTTACTGTTTCGGCAATGCCTAAAACATCAGCATCGGTCTCACCCGGCAAGCCAATCATAAAATACAACTTGATTTTATCCCAGCCTTGCTCCCAAGCGGTTTTTACCCCCCGCAATAATTCTTCATTTGTCAAACCCTTATTCACAATGTCTCGCATTCGCTGAGTTCCAGCTTCTGGAGCAAAAGTCAATCCACTTTGCCGCGTACCCCCAAGGATATTGGCAATATTTTCATCAAATCTGTCTACCCGTTGGCTTGGTAGAGTCAGAGAAATATTTTCATTTTTTAAGCGGTTTTTGATTTCCATCCCCACTGCTGGCAGGGACAAATAATCAGAACAACTCAGAGATAATAGGGAAAACTCATTGTAACCAGTTGCCCGCATCCCCTGTTCAATTGCATCTACAACCTGATCGGGTTCCACATCCCGTGCTGGTCGAGTTAGCATTCCTGGTTGACAAAAGCGACAGCCACGAGTGCAACCACGCCTAATCTCAATGGTCAAGCGGTCATGCACCGTTTCCACGTAGGGAACTAAGCCAATGGAATATGCGGGTATGGGAGTTGCAACCCGGCGCAAAATTCGTTTTGGTACGTCTAGGCGACGAGGATGAACCGAGCCATCCTCTGCCATGTCGTAAAACTGAGGCACATATACACCTGGTATCTGTGCTAAATCCAGTAACAGATGTTCTCGACTCAATCCTGCTTGTTTGCCGAATTCCAATACCAAGCCAATTTCTGGCAGCAGTTCTTCTCCATCTCCAAGGGCGATAAAGTCGAAGAAGTCGGCATAAGGTTCAGGATTAGATGTTGCTGTTTGCCCACCAGCAAAAATTAACGGAAACGGGGACTGGAGATTCGTAAATTCTCCCCCTGCAACGCTAGCTTTTTGCCGTTCTTGCCACGTCAAGGGAATTTCAGCCAAATCCAACATTTCTAGGATATTAGTTGCACCCAGTTCGTAACTGAGGCTAAAACCTAAAATGTCGAATTCTGTGAGCGATCGCTTTGACTCTACAGCAAACAACGGCGTATTAGTTTCGCGTAGTTTGGCTGCGAGGTCTTTTCCTGGGAGGTAGGCGCGATCGCACAATTGACGCGGTTGGGCATTCAAAATGTTATAGAGAATGATGTGCCCTAAATTCGATGCACCGACTTCATATACTTCTGGATAAGTTAATACCCAGCGTATTGTTGCCGTATCCCAAGGTTTGTGTACTGCTAAACGCTCATTACCCAGGTAACGCCCTGGTTTTAAAATATCCGATGTTATTAATTTTTCAACTGCAACAGCCACTGTGCTATCTTCTAGCTACCTTAATTACAGCTACTCAAACCCAACCTTAGCATTGAATTAGGTCTTATAACCGAGTTTACCGTTGCAACTTATAACTCCTTTACATAAAGTCCACTTCATACACGAAACGTTGGTGTTTTTTTATATAAAGTTATATTGCAGCCAACTCAACTTCACCATCCAATATTTCAAAGACCCTATCGAGTTGCGTTAATTCAAAAATAATTCTAATTGACGGAGCAACAGCGCAAAGTCGAAAACTCCTCCCTAAACTAAGAGCCAGCTTGTGTATAGATAACAATGCCATCAACCCAGCGCTGTCTAACGATTCTACTGCTGCGAGGTCTACTACCAAGATGGAAATATCATTTTGTGCTAACGCTGTGGTCATATCTCGTTCAAATTCCAAGGCGTTTGTAGCATTCAAAAAGCCTTGGGGGCGAATCACTGCAATCTTCGGATAGTTAAGCACTGCCTGCATAGTTACATCCTATTGAGAATTATTAAAGCGTCAAGCTAAGAATTATTTGAACATAAACTCTATTTTGTTGCATCGCCCATATGTCTTACTTCTCTTTGCTGAATCTTTATTACTTTAGTATCTCTGTTTAAAGATTGTCATAATTTAAAGTTAAAATGTGCTTATATATACTTTTTTTTTATGCTAGTTCAAAAACAATCAACTATAGACAGGCACAGAAACGACAAATCATCAGTAAGTATGCTGAGAAAACTTGCTTAGTCTATAGCTAAAGCTAATTTAGCCAAGTCTTAACGGTAAGTTAAATTCCTCACTTTAGCGTTGCTGATGGCATCCGACATCCTCATAGCGAATTATTTCTTTAACTAATTAACATGTGATCTATATGACTGTTAGATCACTATTCCTGCTTAGATAAATCGGAAATAATTAGTATCATATAAACTTAGGTTATTATTTATGAGAACTAAGTACGCTATTCGTAAATTAGTAGAAAAAGCTCTTGACATCAAAAAATTAACTCCAGAGATTGAAAATGAAATCAACTCAGAATTAACGGAACTGGGTTACATTTCTGACGTTGATTATGAAGCTCTGGAATTATTAATGGCAGAGATGGATGCTGGTAGAATTCAGTTGGTTCCTAACTTGGGATATTCCTAATAGCTTAAGTATAGAGGTTTATTGACTATATCAATTGAATTTGATTATGGTTGAAGCAATCAAAATTTCAAGTAGGTAAAACAAGTTTTAGTAAGAGAATGTTTGAAAAATATTTCTAACATCAAAGCTTCAAAAACATATTCTCTACAAGGGAATGGGGAGTGGGGAGTGGGGAGTGGGGAGTGGGGGGATGAGGGAGCAGGGGGAGCAGGGGGAGCAGGGGAGACAAGGGGACTTAAATCAGAACTTGCAACAAGTGTTTCCCCTTGTCCCCAATTCTCAAGAGTCCCCAAGTCCTCTTCCCAATACCCCATTCCCAATGCCCAATGCCCAAATCCCTATTGGTATGCTTGCCAAAGTTGGTGAATAAACTGATTGAGTTGCTGCTTGGCGGCTGAGTCAGGTTCCGTTTTTGGTTCTTTTGCTAAAACTTGGCTTAAGAAGGTAATTACTTCTGTGTCTAATGCTGGCCGAAATAAATTGGCAGGCCAAAGCAGGTCAGATGCATCTCGCAAATCGGTAATTAGCGGCGATTCTTGAATGAAAGTAACCATTAATAAAGGACGCACCCAGCACAACTGGCGGGAAACTACGAATTGAATCACTTCTGCATACAGATTCCTGTCGCCATGTTCTAAAGACACAATTTGTCCTGGTTGAAGAAAATTTAGGCTAATGTCCATCATTATGCAGTTTGGGCAGCGACAACGATTGTTTTGTAACTTGTTTAATTTAAAAGTGAGAATGCGCTACTTTTAAAGGAACTTCTGTAACATTAGGGTAGCACTCTCACGGCAACCATGTCTTAAGACATCTGCCTCACAAGTGCCTACACAAAACTAATACAACCAATCCTTGGCAGCAAAGGGTTTCCCTAGCATAGTATCTCAACAGAAATACTATAGAATAGGTAAATAACTGTTAAGCGATCGCAAGACAGAAACTTTGTTGTAGTGAATTAACGAGAAAGAGCAGAGAGCCGTGTCAGTTGAAACTATTGAAAAGCCTTCCACAACCCGTAAGCTCGCGCCTCGGTATCGCGTTTTGCTCCATAACGACGACTACAACTCGATGGAGCATGTTGTACAGTCATTAATAGCCACTGTACCAAGCCTTACTCAACCCCAGGCTGTTAGTATCATGATGGAAGCCCATACTAACGGGCTAGCTTTAGTCATTACTTGCGCTCTGGAACACGCTGAGTTCTATTGCGAAACCTTGATAAGTCACGGTTTAAGTAGCACAATTGAACCTGATGAATAGTTATTGGTCATTGGTCATTGGTCATTGGTCATTAGTCAAAATATAGAGTGTTGGCTGGTGACTGATATTAGTATGAAAAAAAACCTTGTCCGTTTAGCTGAACGCCCTGCCCCTATTAGGCTGGGTGCTTTTATTTTGACTTTATTGTTGCTATGGTTGCCATTGGCTGCACCAATATACTTACTAGTGCATGATTCAAATTTAGAAAGTATATTGACATTGGTATTGTTATATGCAGTATTTATTTTTCTCCTGAGATTATGGGGTAAATATGTCTACCAGCAGCCCCAAATTCTGCGACGTTATGGCTTAGAATTCACGCGGCAAAACGGTGTGGATTTATTGCGTGGCTTGGCTCTGGGGATAATTAATATTCTGATACTTTTTGGGGTAGAAAGTTTGTTGGGTTGGTTGGTGTGGCAACAACCGAAAGTTTTTTTGCTGAAAGTTGTTTTAGAGGGTTTACTTGTTGGCTTAGGTGTTGGATTTGCTGAAGAATTGTTATTCCGAGGCTGGTTGCTAGATGAATTACAACGAGATTACAGTCTGCGTGTGGCACTGTGGACAGATGCAATTGCCTTTGCTACATTGCACTTTATTAAACCCTTGGAGGCAATTATTCATACACTGCCGCAATTTCCAGCTTTAGTACTGCTGGGGTTAACGCAAGTATGGGGAAAGCGTTGGCGGAGGGGACGCTTGGGTTTACCAATTGGTTTGCATGGTGGTTTAGTTTGGGGCTACTACATTATTAATGTGGGGAAATTAGTAAAATATTCTGGTCAAGTTCCTGATTGGGTAACTGGTGTAAATAATAATCCCCTGCAAGGAGTGATGGGGGTGTTGTTGATGAGTGTACTAGCTTTGTGGATACGAGGAAGGACTGTTAAGAATTAAAAATTTAAAAGTGAACTTTATTTTTGCCCAGCTACTTACTACTTAAATTGTAGTAGATAAGCTGTTCAACTTACAGCTTATTAAGTGTACCATCAACCAAGAGTTGAGCTAGTGTTTTCCATCGGAGTAAGAGAAATGGATTTACGAAAGTTCCATACAAACTTATTTGTTGACGATAGCAATGAATCTAGTGAATGGGAGTGGATCGCTGATTTAAGTGATGAAGCAGAGTTTCTGGAAAACTTGCGCTACTGGCAAATTGCTAGATATAAGTTTAACCAAACTTATCAAGAAAGGCAGAAGGCAGAGGGCAGAGGGCAGAAGGGATTTATCTCTTCTCCGAATGCCCGAACCTTCTGGGCGACCAAAGGGAGCCAAGGGTTTAAGACCCCCACCAAATTTTCAATTTGGTGGCTCCCGTTTAGGAGGGGTCAGAATCCCCTTCTAAACGGAACCTTCTGCCTTCTGCCTCCTGCCTTCTGCCTTCTTCAATTAGTCAGTCTTGATTCGGATTACCAAGTTAGTTTTCTAGACTTTCTGTGTATCACTGATAGTATTTTTAATATATACAGGTGGGCAACACCAGAAAGTTTTTATGAACTCACAGGGCTGGTATTGTGTTTATTGTCAATTCAAAAAAAGTATATATTACATAAGCAAAATCCTGATAGAGTTGCTTTAATATCAGAATTGCCACAAGATTTATTAGAAGATATTTTGAAGGCACATACAACTTTGCAAAAGCGCTTCAGTTCAACCAAGTTAAACCCAACAATTAACGCTTAATACTCATCAGTTATTTCGGCTATATGCCTAGTAAAAGGAACTTCAAGCAGTAAAGAATCAGTTGTGTCAACAGATGCAAGCAGACGTTCAAGTGTTAGTGGAGAAATACGCCCTTTCTCGCTCAAGTATACAATTTCGGCTAGCGTAATGGAGGAGAAAGCAACTTGATCTCCAGAAGATGCTATTTGGGCTATAGTATTTTGGGCAGTTGTTGATAATCGTGAATCGCCAAAAATATACCAAATGACTGCATGAGTGTCAGCTACAGCACGCAGCATCAAATATCCTCCCGTGGAAAGTTAGCCCATTCTTCACTACGGGCTATATCAATTTCCTCTGTGGAAGGTGCGTTTCCTAAATCAGCACAGAGTCCCCATAAGGATTGTCGGGGAAGGGTAGACACCTTATCTGTTAACTCGCGTTCTATCTCAGGAGCAATTTGCTGGATCAAACGTACTTTGTCTACAATTGAAAGCTGCTTTGCTAGTTTGATAATTTGTTGTAAACTCACTGTCTTTTCACCTGCTTTATCTGCAAAAATTCTAACAATAGCTAAGAATACTGCAAAATGGCGAAGCAGTGACCTTTGGATGGGAATAAAAACGATCGCCATAATTCACTTTGTGCGATCGCATCTGTCGTCAAAGGAACTACAACGGCAAATGCTAAACTACATTTATCAAGCTTGAGAAGTAATTATGACTGCCTTAATTCTCAACTTAAGTCCTACCATTGAGCTAACAGATGACCAGTTCTTCCAACTCTGCCAGAATAATCGTGACCTCCGCCTTGAGCGCACAGCAGAGGGAGAACTGATTATTATGCCGCCAACTGGCTGGGAAAGCGGAAATCGCAATTCAAAACTGACAGCCAGGGTAGAGTATTGGGCTGATGCTGATAGTACTGGACTAGCTTTTGATTCTTCAACAGGTTTTAAGCTTCCCAATGGTGCTAACAGATCGCCTGATGCATCTTGGGTAAGTCGGAAAAGATTAGCAGCCCTCAACCCAGATCCGGCGAAGTTTTTACCAATGGCTCCTGATTTTGCCGTAGAATTACGCTCTGCTAGCGATAGCTTGAAGACTGTGCAACAAAAAATGCAAGAGTACATTGATAATGGTGTACGTCTAGGTTGGCTGATTGACCCCCAAAACCAGCGAGTCGAAATTTACCGTCCAGGTAAAGATGTTGAGGTTTTACAATCCCCCACTAGTTTGTCAGGAGAAGATGTGCTACCTGGGTTTGTGCTGGATTTGGCACAGATTCTAAATTAAGCGATCGCACCTACGCCACATTTTTGACTGAGATAATTCCTTCACCACACCACTGAATCAATAGCCATCTGTCAGAATCTTTATCCAGTGCTGGCTTGAGACGGAAATTAAAAACCTCTTGCCCTACCTCTACTCCATATTGGGATACAAAATTTGCCTCTAGTTCTTTGAACTGTTCCCATTGCCGATTTGCGATCGCGGTCAACATCGGAATAATTGCAGTAATTGAGACTTGTGCGGCGACGAGTGTCATTCTAGGTAGTCCTCAAAAATACAAATAATCGGCATAGGTGGTTTTTTGGTGCAATTTTTACGCAAGTGTTTCTACTACTGTCCCCACTAAACACGCTTTATTTAAATTAACGCCGCTCAAATTTGCAGCTTCTAACTCTGCACAGAGTAAATTCGCTCCTGTCAAATTCGCCCCTGCCAAATTCGCCCCTCGCAAGTCAGCTTCTTCAAGATTTGCTTCACTCAATAAAGCCCCTTGCAAATCGGCGCGACTCAAGTCTGCACCTTTGAGATTTGCTCCAGTTAGGTTTGCACCACGCAAGTCAGCACCCCGCAAGTCAACGCCTTGCAAGTTCACATTCATCAAATTGGCACCACTCAAAAAAGCACCCACCAATGACACATCACTGAGTCTGGCTCCCATCAAGTTAGCGCCACGCAAATTGCTACCTCGCAAGTCAGCGCCCGTTAAATCTGCTTGCATCAGGTTTGCTCCCATCAAGTTCGCCCGCAAGTCAGTTTCTTGGAGGTTGGCCCCCATCAAATTTGCCCCCTCCAAATGCCCACCTTCGAGTTTGGAAGCGGCGAAATTAGTGCCAACAAGGGTAGCACCAGCAAGATTAATGCGGCTTAAATCCAGTCGAGAGAGTTCCTCGTCTTCTAAATTTGCCCCTGGAAGTTGTTTGAGTTTTCCTAATTTAATGGCTTCAATATTCATGTAAAGTAACTACCAATCTCCTCACTGATCTTGCTGTGGCTATCCCATTGGGAATCAAGTATCCAGATACCGGCGCTGACTTTGGGTGTCATGATGGGTAAGTCGAGTCCTTGTTGTAAACCCATAACTAATAAAGTTAGGGTATCTACAAGTTTAGGGTCAAAGCGGTTAGATTGTTGCTGTTTGCACTCATCTAAAGCTTGAGTAAATATCTGTTCCCGGCTTTGATTTGACGATTTTCGCTGATTGACTCGCCATTGAAAGTCTGCCAATAATGCCAAAATTCTTGACTCTAAGGGAATTTCATCTCCAGCTAAACCTGCTGGTTCCCCTGTGCCGTCCCACCACTCGGTTTGATGAGTAATAATTTGGGCAACTGCTCGCAGTCTTGGCATGGTTCGCAAAACTTGCGCTCCCGGTACTAAGGGACAAGTTAAGGGACTACTGGGAGCATCTTCTTGGTAGCGTGTAGTTATACCGTCACTGAGTACGCTTTCTGCTTTCTGTAACGGATCTATGCGATGTAACAAAGCCGCTAGCCGTAACCTCTTAATCTGCCATGCGGGAAGATCCAAAAGCTGGCCGATCGCTTCAGCAAGTCCTACCACTTCCGCAGCTGCCATTGGATTGTTGACATCTGCCATATCCATCAGTTGCGCCATTCGCAAAAAGGCTTGGATTTCGTTAGAAACCAAGTTGCGATCTAGGGTTTGTTTCTGAAGGGCTGTAGGGATGGATAAATTATCTTGCCCAGTCTGGAGGTAATCTACTACACGGGAGACAACTGCACCTAAATTTTGGGATCTGTCCATTGACGGTACAATTTGTTGTTTATCGGCTGTGAGTTTATCCGCCAGTTCTGGGTTGTATTTTCTGATGTGAGCGATCGCTATTTCTGCTGTCTCTTGCACTAACTCTGGCTCAAATGTCCACAAGCCATAGAATTTACGCTCTAAGTCTGATGTCGGTACTCCAGTACTGCCATAATCAGTCTCTGATAATTCTTGACAAATTACCATTGCTGTGTATTTAGGAGATAAAATAATTAAGTGCCACTCCTGAGCTACTGGATCGCCTGAATCTAACGCCACTAAGTCTACATTGGGTAAAAGGCTTGTGGGATGTTCAGCAAAGCCAGATTCGGCAGCAGCCATGATGGTAATTTCGCGGCTACATTGGGCGATATCTGCATATCGCCCAGCTTCTTGTAGATACCATTTACCTTGTTGGAAGGCTGAGATTACTAAGGGTGTACCGTCGTCGGTTAAGATATGGTCTTCAAGAGCATGACACAGGGCAACTAAGGTATTTTTGTAGTAAACACCGAATCGAATTGGCCTGGTGCTGTGGCGATGGGCTGTTTCTAGCTTTTGTAGAATTGAACCTTCTAACATGGGATTGGGTAGAAAATAACCGCAGAGGGGGAGTGATTAGGATAGGGCGCAGGCGAGAGCCAAGGAGATGAAATTCGCTCTTGTCTGATTCTAGGAATTTTATCAAACAGCTGCTAACTGTTTATCTTTTGTCTCTATTGGTGCAGAAAGTGCTGCTTCTAAATCGGCACAACCTAGTTTTTCTTCTAAGATTTTCATGACTTCGCGTCCGAAATCGTTAGGGTTTTGTTGCCAAGCTTGCAAACACACTTCTCCAAAGAATGAACCAAGAGGTTCGGGATTCCAGAGGAGTTTTTTGGCTGTCCACGGCATCAAGCTCATTGGATCATACCCTGGTTTGAGGATGCCTTCTTTGAATGCGTATTCTTCTAAATGGGTATGGGGTTGCAATCCAATAAAGAAAATGGCAGGTTCGACTTTATCAGCACCAAAAATCCGTTCTAGTTCGCGGTGGTAGGCGATGGTTTGGCGGATGGTTTCGGGACGTTCGTCAATGACGTTAAAAGAGTAGTTGACAGAAACCAAATCATTAAAACCAGCTGCTTTTAAATCGCGGCAGTTTTGCAACACGGTTCGCAGGTTATACCCCATCCGCATTTTCCGCACGAGTTCTTGAGAACCACTGGTAATGCCGATTTCAAAGTAGTTCATCCCGGTTTTCGCCATCAAGTCGCACAACTGGGGTGTCAAATTGTCGGCTCTGATATATGCTGCCCAGTGGATGTCTGTCATACCAGAATCGACGATTTTTTGCAAGAGTTCTATGGCATCGTCGATAAATTTTCTGGCTGGGATGAATTGGGCATCGGTAAACCAAAAGTTGCGAATGCCGCGATCGTATAATTGGCGCATCTCAGCCACTACTTCATCTGCTGGGTTGATGCGTACTTGTTTCCCTTCGACAACAGTGTAGACGCAATAGCAACAGTTATGAGGACAACCACGCTTGGTTTGTACACCTATATAAAAATCTTGCTCTTGCAGGTAAAAGTTAAATTCCGGCCAGATGCTTTCGATATAGTCGTAGTTACAAGCTGTTTTTTCTAGGGGAGTGGGTTGTTCGTGAATTAGCCTTTCCCGTGGTTGAGCTTCTCCCGCAATGTAACAGCGTTCATCTCGAAAATCTTTGCCACCTAAAAGTTTTTCTAGGAGGGTTTCCCCTTCACCCACAGAAATAATTGTCCCTTGGGGTAAGCTTTTACCCAACTGTTCGTAAAAGACACTGACTGCACCACCACCTACAACTACACGGGCATTAGAATTATATTTTTGGGCACGTTTTAAACCGCGTTTGATTAAGCCCTGATTGCGCCACAACTCTACATAGTAAGCGATGAAAATTCGTAAACCGCCCAATCCCCCACGTAGTTTCAATAGAGGATTCTTCGCGTAGTAAAATTCAAAGGCGTTTTGTAGGGGGTTCCCACCGCGTCCACCAACTGGGGCATAAATTTGAATATCCCGCCACGAAAATACTAGTAGTGTCGGTTTAAATTCATCGATACAGCGATCCAGAGCAGAACTGTAGTCTAAAGGTGGCACTGTTCCTAAATCAAAAATTCGCTGTTCGATATCAGGAAACTGTTTGTGGACATGATCGCTCAGGTAGACAACCCCAATGGGAAAGATAGGGTTACAAGGAAGGCGAACGTAAAGAATTCGATTTTCCATCATGGGTATTTTGACTTCCATCTTGCCAATCTTTGGGGAAAGCGAGATAAATTCCAGTTTTAAAGGGTGTTTTTGTTTTAGCTGCTTTTAATCTCTTATAATCTTGCTTGACATTGAAGCAATTTATTGATATGTAGCGTGAAACTTTTGTTCACAGATGTAGGAATCAATAAAATTGCTTTCATACCAAACGCATGGCATCAAGAGAGGCTTTATGAAGACATTTTTCATATAGCTTTACGATAACATTGAGTTTATTCATTAAGCGATGATCCCAGGCTTTTAATCTTGGGATAGATGAAACACAAAAATACACCCCTGAACTAGGCTCAAGCCAAGGGGATCTTCGCCATACTTACCCTAAAATTATCTGCCCTAAAGAAGTTAAAGTTTTTTTGTCAGAAATTAAAAATTAAAAGATGTTCACATAGTGTAAAATTGCAGAAAAAGCAGAAATTTTTCTAAAAATTTTATAACCTACAATATATCTTTAGGTAGAAATAATCTATAAAAGTTCAGTTGGTAGTCGGAGCTACAGCAACTGGGGATCAGGCAATGCTAGGCTTGGCTAGTGTAATGTAAAATTGTGGCGTAAAGCTCCTCAGCAGTTATGGCTCAAATATTAGATCCTCTACCACCTGAGCAATCGGGAAAAATTCTCTGCTGCTACATTAATGCCACGAGCAAAATACAGGTAGCTCGCATCTCCAATATTCCCAACTGGTACTTTGAAAGGGTTGTTTTTCCTGGACAACGTTTAGTGTTTGAAGCTCCGCGAAAAGCTCAATTGGAGATTCACACAGGGATGATGGCAAGTGCAATTTTATCCGATAAAATTCCGTGCGATCGCCTAATGCTCGACGAACCCGGCGTTTATGAGTTCGATACAGACTCATCAGATGAAAATGACCTTATTAATACCAGGTCTATAGTGCAGCAAATTAATACAAAAATCGGAGATAGTACAAAACCCTTACAATTCCTTGGTTTAGCATCGGTTGATTAAAAAAAAATTTACTAAATTTAAGGGTTGCTAATTCAGCAGCCTTTTTTGTTTATTATTTTCTATTGGGCATTGGGCATAGAAAAGAGGCAGAGGGGCAGGGTGCGGGGGCAGAGGGGAAAAATCTTCTCCCTTGCTCCCTGCTCCCTCATCTTCCCCTGCTTCCCCTGCTCCCCCATTTCATTTACAATCAATCTTATGAATCTGCCTTCATTTCTTTGGTTGTGGAAAATAGCCGCCTGGTCAATGGGGTTGTCCCTGCTGGCATATCTGATGTTAGCAGTCACCGGCGTTTGGATGTTTCGGGCGAGAACTTCGCAGCAATTCCCATTTATTACCCCATTTATGGGCGGAAATAAAGAGGTGCGATCGCTCCACTATACAATGGGCATCAGCATGGTAAGTTTAGTACTACTACTGCTAGCGATCGGCATTGTTGGCACTCTTGGTCATTTTGGCTCCTTGGGTCATTCATCACATTTAGTTGCTGGATTGATAGTAGTAGCATTAGTTTTACTATCTGCTTTGAGTGCGACGCAAATTAGTGCCAGACGACCTTGGGCTAGACCTTTACACGTCGGCGTAAATATTATTTTATTTATAGGATTTGCCTGGGTATCTTTTACTGGTTGGATTGTAGTACAAAAGTATTTACCTTAAAGGATAATTTGAAATTTCAAAGTGGTATAGCTTATGTGCGACAGGCGAGGTAGGACATAGACCTACCGTACAATGAAGAAAAGCATTGTAATTGAGCCGTGACAGCAAACTCAGCCAATATTTCAGCTTCTGTATTTCGTCTGTCTCCTTTGATTCGGATAACGCTGCTGAGTCTATACATAGCACTCACAGTTCCATTACCCTTCTTATCGCAGGTAACAGCTGCACCAGTACCCCCAAAATTCTTGTGGATAGGAATTAGCATCGGCTTCGTTGCCTTGTATGCTGTATTGACTGAACGAGTGACGGTAGATGACCAGGGAATTCAGGTTACTTACCCCGCCTGGGTACCTAGCTTTTTTCGTAAAGGCTGGTTTTTACCTTGGTCAGAGGTGAAAGAGTTAAAACCCCGCACCACTGGTCAAGGAGGAATAGTTTATTACTTTGTCAGCCAGGATGGGAAAGCTTATTTACTACCGATGCGTGTAGTTGGATTTGCCCGTTTCGTGCAAATTGTCCAAGCAAAGACAGGCATTGATACTACAGATGTTCGCCCTTTAGCGCAGCCGTGGATGTACTTGATTTTACTAGGATTGACACTGCTGTTATTATTGGTCGATGGCTGGGCGATCGCTACAGCTTTAACTACCAGACAATTAACTTAAAATTGGGCATGGGGCATTGGGCATGGCTCAAGAATCAATCAATAGTTCTTCTTCCCCTGCCTCCCCTGCCTCCCCATGTCCCTACTCCCCACTCCTCACTCTCCTTGAATACAGCAAAAGCCACACTCAGGCTAGAGCAAGTTAATCTGTTTACGAAGCTGAAAACCCAACTTCCAGGGAATCAGCAAGGATACCCCATATTGCAAGATATCTCCTTAGAGGTATTCCAAGGCGATCGCATTGCCATTGTAGGGTCAGTTGGCGCTGGAAAAACTTCGTTATTAAAACTCCTCAACCGCCTCATTGAACCCACCAGTGGCAGAATCTATCTAGAAAACCAAGAATATCGCCAAATACCCGTCATCCAGCTACGCCAGATGCTTGTACTTGTATTGCAAGAATCAAAGCTGTTGGGGATGACAGTTGGACAAGCCTTGGCTTATCCTTTAGTTTTGCGTGGTTTGTCCAAACAGACAATTGAGCAACGAGTCAGTCACTGGACAGAACAACTGCATATTCCTAGTGAATGGTTAGGGCGAACAGAGGTGCAACTTTCTGCGGGACAACGACAACTAGTAGCGATCGCTCGTGCCTTAGTCATCCAGCCTAAAATATTATTATTAGACGAGCCAACCTCTGCCCTTGATGCTGGTACTGCTTCTCATCTAATGCAAGTCTTAACCCAGTTAAGTCAAACTCATCAAACCACGATTTTGATGGTAAACCACCAACTGGAACTAACTCAGATGTTTTGCACTCGGTTATTACATCTACACCAAGGTCATTTATTGGCAAATCAAAAAGTCTCTGAAATAAACTGGGTTGAATTACGAGAAAGCTTAATTCAAGCAGAAGCTCAAGACGATTTTGGATTTTAAATTTCCATTAGTCAATCATCATTGGGTATTAAAAGTGCTGAGTTAGGAGTTAAGAGTTAATAATTATCCCTCATCTCCGTCATCCCCCACTCCCTACTCCCTATTCCCCACTCCCCACTCCCATCACACACTACTAAGCGTTGAACGTTGATTATTAAATCTCTCTCTAGCTAACTTTGTTGTTTGTGATTGTGAAATATTGCTATTCAAAATTTCCATGTTAAAACGGTATCCTACATTGCGGATCGTTTGAATCAAATTGGGTTGGCGAGGATCAAGTTCAACCTTTTTCCGCAGCGATAAAACATGAGTATCAATAGTACGAGGGTTATCGATAGCATCAGGCCAAGCACGGCGCAGTAATTCTGACCGACTCAGAGGCACTCCCCCAGCTTGTGCCAAAACGTACAGCAAACTGAATTCTTGGGGCGTTAAGTCGATAAACTCCCCTTGGAAACGGACACGGCGCTGAACTAAATCGATTTGCAAAGTGCCATAATCCAAGTAAGCTGGTGCAGTAGGTGTGCGCTTCCGGCGAATTAGTGCCTCTACCCGTGCTAAAAACTCTTGCATTCCAAAAGGTTTGCTCAGATAATCATCTGCGCCCGCCTTTAAACCTGCGACGATATCACCTTCACCATTACGGGCAGATAGCATTAAGATTAGAGGTTGCTGCTGACGATGCAACCAACGACAAAACTCAATGCCATCACCATCAGGCAGGTCTGCATCTAAAACTACCAGTGTTGGTTGATGGCTTAAAAATACTTCCCTTGCTTGATAAATGCTGGCAGCTTGATGCACACGGTATTCTAGTTGTTGCAAGTGCCAACCCAACAACGACCTCAGATGGGGATTCCCCTCAATGATTTCTATACAAACCGAACCCACAGTGGCAAGACCCCTTAGCGTCGATGACTTTCAAAGTAACAAGCTCATCTCTAAGGTTTTGTAGCCTTTGTTACTTCAATAGCTATTACCTTTACATTTCCTCATAACAAGAGTGGCAATATCTTTGAATTTATGCCTTGCCAAAGGCAATAAGAAATATTCTTAAATTTTTATTAAATTTCTCGAAATATTTGTTAAACTTATGGAAACTTCTTCTAGCTTAACATTCTGCTTTTAGATAGATATGATTTATCAGAAAACTATAGCCTAAGCAGCTAGCTATTAATACTACAATTTTGTAGCCTGAGAATAAAAGTGGATTTTATCTTGCAAAAGTTAGTTCTTACACCCACGAATGTATTACCAATACAATTGGGCTGAAGAGTTATGAAAATCATAAAAATAACTTAGCAGATAACTAGAATCGATGTTTTCTGGAATAGGATTAAAGTAGCTTGTAGCTGCTAGGAGGGTACTGCCCAGAGTAGATGTGTTGACTTTGAGTTAAGGCCAAAGTGAAATTACAGTTCACTTTTGAGCGTAAATCATTTACAATTCTCATTCCAAAGAGTTTAATACAGCAGTTATGCTCCAAGACACACAAACCATCCGCTATTACCAAAGACTTACCGACGCCTTCGTCGAGTTATGGAATCGCGGTTATCGCACGGATGACATGCGGATGTATTTGGATGGATATCTAGCCGCATTACGACATGGCAATATTCTTGAACCTATCCTGATTCATCGATTAGAAGAGGAAGCCAGCCGCTACTTGTACGATGGATCAAATTTTGCAGTGCCGCAACCACAGCCACAAGCCGATTACTACTAAGTACTATTCACCTAGTCATTGATAGTAACCGTCAATTACCGCAGATGATTATAGCATATTATCTGTATTGGTCAACTGGTGCGGTGGTGTGAGATTTTGGAGATATTGTATTGATAAAACGCATCCCCTCAGCCCTATATTGGTCTTGCCAATGCGACTGAGGGGATTGTTGACTAGCTTTGCAATCAATTCCAACACGACGACATAGTATTTATTTTCATAAACCCATTAAAAACCCTTGAAAGGGGAGATACTAATTCTCTGACCTTTCAAGGATATTAAAAATGGTAAATTGCTTTGATTACAAAATGCAAATCTAGCAACATACCTTCTGGTTTGCGTAAAGAAATATTACGAGGCTAAAGCTACCTCTACCTTTTGCTGCAATTCACCTTTTTGGTACATTTCAATCAAAATGTCAGAACCGCCAACGAATTCACCATTGATATACACTTGGGGAATTGTCGGCCAGTTAGAGTATTCCTTAATTCCTTGACGGATTTCAGAATCTGATAGAACGTCGATTGTCTCGAAGGGAACACCCAAGGTATTGAGAATCTGCACAACGTTGTTGGAGAAACCACATTGGGGCATTAACTTGTTTCCCTTCATGAAAACCATAATCTTGTTCTGTTGTAGCAAGTTATCAATTTTCTCTTTGAGTTCTGGCGTCATGGTATTTGTGTTTCCTATGTTACATTCAACAATGACGAGTGAGAAGTTAAAAATTTATAACTCCTAACTCCTAATTCCTAACTCTATGTTTACGAAGCTGGTGTTGCTTGCCAAGATTCAGGAGTATATGTTTTTACTGCTAAGGCATGAATTGCTTCGGTTGACATAGCTTGCCCCAAAGCACCATAAACTAGCTGGTGCTGTTGCACTAGTCCCTTACCTGCAAAGTGCGATGAAACTACTGTTACCTGATAGTGGTCACCGCCACCAGTCAAGTCTTGCACCTGAACCTGAGCGTCTGGCAGTTCCGCCTTGATCATTGCCTCAACCTGCTGCGGACTAATCATCGCTATTCCTGAAAAAACTTACTTTTCTATTATTAACAGATATGGAGCAATGGCTGTGCCAAGTTCAGGTTTTGGCAAGGCTGGAGATAAACGCAGCTCTGAGGTGGATTTTTGAGGACGCTGCCTCAAAGCTACGGTAGATAATCCTATCCTAGCACTGGGACGTTCTCAAACTGCTGCTCAGAAAGAGGTGGAAATGCGGGAGGAAGGGAAAAACTTATTTTTTTGGGGATGAGGAAGATGAAGCACCACCTTCTCTAGGATAGGGAGAATCAACAAAACCCAATTCAAATAACTGTTTATAGGCTTTCTTACCTAAATCGCGCGTCGGGTTTTGACTCGTAATTATTTGAATCAACAACGGTACAGCTAATTCTGGCTGATTTTGGGCGCGATGTACCAAGGCTAGCTGAAAGGTGGCTTCATCTCGCTTTTGACCTATTAGTACAGCTTTTTGACGGTGAGAATCAGAAACTCTATTGTCAATTCCCAAAAAGCTCTTGTATAACTCTTCATAAAGCTTAAATAGCTGATAATAAACCTGACGTGCTTCTTGCAGTTTCTTAGCGGCTAAGGGGTAGTTTTGAGCAGAAACAGCTTGGTCTGCCTCTTTCACGAGCCGATCGCCACCTTCAATGCTCAAAAGGCTGTTACTTTGGGTTATGGGGCGCAGGTTATTGGGATCGTTGGGGTCAATGGGTTGTGGGCTAGTAGTGCCTGGTAACTGTGATACCTGAGCATTCACAGGTGATAGCAGGCTGAGGACTGCTATGACTGATAAAAGAGTACGGCGCATCAAGGTAACAGCAACAGCAGTGTTCATGGGGTCAAGTAGTGCAACGACTATACAGAAAAGTTATGGAAACTTCGGGTATCTTAACTCTGTTTTGGTCTTGGACAAAGCAAAGCCACATCCTAAGTTTCTCTGATTTAGACTGAAAATCGGTTTAACAGAGTTCCCATTGCCCCTGTATACTAATCAACTAAAATCCTCGTTATGAGCGATCGCGTTAATTCCTCTGATTTTTTAATCATCGGTTTACCAACAAGCAGCTTGGGAATATTTTGACAACGCCGTGATGAAGAGTTGATTTGAGAAAAAGTTTTAGACTGCTTCACCATCCGTCCCGCTACCGACTTTCCTGTGCAATAATTATCTCAGGTTAAGTGGAATATTTGGCACGAGAATCTTTTCACGCTGCTTGAAGTATTTGCGATCGCTTCCAGGGGACGTGAAACGCCATCGCTTCAAACCATTTAAACATGGCGATGTCCACAGTCCATGCTTCCAAAAATTTTGTTTTTACCAGTCATGGTTACAAAATCATGGAAAATTTCAAGACTTTCATTTAACTATTTGACCAAATAGTAAGAATATCTATCATCAACTAATTCAGTTGCTTCGAGACAATTATTAGCTATTGGCTCAAAAAAATGCCAATTTGGCTAAATATCCCGTTAAAAGAGGGTACTTTATTGATCGCGCGTAAAACCCCATCCCCTTGTGGGTGGGGATGCAAGCGCGGTTAATTGAAGGGGTTCGATGCCCCTTCAATTAACACTCTCCCTTCGGGAAAGCAAGTCACCTCTCTGTTTCTGAGTTTCGATGTATCGCTTCACTGCTTCTTCTGAGACTCCACCAACAGATGAGTAAAACGTGCCATCACTCCACATTCCTGAACCCCAAAAGCGACGTTTTTTAAGGTCTTTGAATGTATTAAATATATGCACAGCAGAAATTGATTTCATAGTTTTGGCAATTTCTACTGGTGCAGTTGTGTGATCTGCCTGTACAAATACATGAACGTGGTCGGGCATTATTTCTAGCGCGTGAAGTATCCATCCATAGGTTTTACAGATTTCGCCAAGGATACGTTTTAACTCTATTTCTACTGCATCTTTAAGGACTTGATGACGGTACTTGGGGCAAAAGATAATGTGATATCCCAGGCAGTGTTTAGCGTGTGAACTTGATAAAATTTCCATATTTTGTGTATATCAACAAAACATATAAAAATTGTGATATAGTAATTTTACACAAAAATGCCCCTGCGATGTCGTAACCATCCAGGGGCTTGGTCAACCTAATATCAGTAGGTCAACATGAAAATTCTACAGCAAATAGCAGTAGGCGTTACCGAAGAGGCAAAGGGGCAGTTCTTGCAGGGAGCAGGGGGAGCAATCCCTGTCCCGAAGCCGTGAAGCGGAGCGGAACATGGGTATCAAGCCCCGCCCAAAAGCGGGCGTTCTCGATTGGTGGGAGTACAAGATCCGTTACTACCTCTCCCCTGCTAAGTGCTCCCCGCCCCCCTGCCTCTTTTGACGAAGCTGTGATTATTGCTTACTACAAGCCAGTAGAATCTACATGAAACGTACTGTTAGTATCCCAGTTGATTTACCATCGGATAAATTTTTACCTTTGATGAACCAGTGTGCAGAGATATTTAACGCACACGTTGACTGGGCTATTGCTAAGAGTAGTTACAACAAAAATAAGGCACACAAGGAACTGTATCACTTGTTAAGAGTTCAGTATCCGTGTGTGCCTTCTGCGCTATTGCAAACAATCAGAGATAACGCACTTGAAGCTATCAAAGCTACAAAATTCAAGAGCATTCCCAAGAAAAAACCAACATCGGGATTAAGGTACGATAAACGCACAATGACGCTAAGAGGAAAGCAATTAACCCTCTCGTGCATTGGGAAACGAGTCACTTTAATTCTTGATGTTCCTGAATATTTTCAAGAAGTGTTTGAAACTTGGGAATTTTGCGGTGCAACTGTTACCTGTACTAACAACACCAAGCAATTCTGGGTGAGATTGGTTTTTGAGACAGAAGACCCGCAACAGATAGAAGGACAAATTCAAGGAATTGACCGAGGCTTGTATCATCAAGCTGTTACCAATGATGGTCAATTTTTCAGTTCTTCTAAAATCAGGGAAGTACAAAGACGTTATTTACATAATCGTCGTAAACTCCAGCAAAAAGGCACTCGCAGTGCCAAACGTCGTTTAAAGGCGATGTCTGGACGCGAGAAGCGGTTCATGCGGGATACGAACCATTGTGTAAGTAAAAAGTTAGTCAACCAACCCTTAATTGCGGTTTTTGTACTAGAGGACTTGTCCAGTATTCGCACTCAGCGACGCGGCAAGAAAATGAATAAATGGTTGGGTAGTTGGGCGTTCTATCAGCAAGAGCAGTTCTTGGCTTACAAGGCAGAAGCGTTGGGAAAACGAGTAGTACACCAAGATCCTCGTTATACCTCCCAAAAATGCAATATTTGTAAGCACATCCGAAGAACAAATCGGCACAAGTCCAGATTTCATTGCAAAAATTGTGGACATCGGACACACGCGGATCTCAATGCTGCCAAGAATGTTCGGGACGACTATATTCTCTCCTCTACCCAGTTAGGGACACAGGAGCAGGCATCAGTCAATATGCCGT
The DNA here is from genome assembly GCF_003113895.1 of Nostoc commune NIES-4072. NCBI lineage: Bacteria > Bacillati > Cyanobacteriota > Cyanophyceae > Nostocales > Nostocaceae > Nostoc > Nostoc commune. The sequence goes on from NZ_BDUD01000001.1 coordinate 5,616,109, forward strand.
ATGTTTCAGCCGATTCTGTCGGTTAGTTACAAGCCCCATCCCCTTGTGGGTGGGGCGGTTGACATATATACATCCTCGAAGGTTACAAAACAACCCTAAATCTTTTGTGGCTTACTCAGGATAAATATAGCAAGCAATTAGTGTCAAACCTTGGAAACGTCCAGTTTCTTAATCTTGCACGGTTGATACTCAATGGGTAAGAGCCAGTCTTAGGACTCTTGACGTTTGACTACATCAAGAATTAGGAATTTCTGCAAATGCACGATTAGTAATTTTTGTTTCTTGATGGCTTAACTGTTGCAGCGCCTTTGCTAAATCAACTGTGATGCTTTTGGCATCTTGTTTTATACAGCCATTCATATAATCCTTTACTCTGATTGGGGAGCCAATGTTAATACTCACCTCTGTACCCCAATTTGGATAAGGTTGGCTGTAATTAATGCCTATGGGTATAATTTTCACTCCCAGCCCCGAATGACTAGATTCAGCACTCAAAGCAAGACGAGCAATTCCAGCCTTCAACTGGTGAACTTGGCCATCACGAAAAATGTTACCTTCTGGAAAGATTACCAGGGTTTTTTGCTGCTGAAGTAGCTCAACTCCATGTCGCAGCGTGCGGATTGACGGATGCTTAGAATTTACAGGAAACCCCCCCAAACGTCGGACAAACCAGCCTTGCAAACCTTGGCATTCGTCGATAGTCACCATAAACCGCAGGTCTTGTTCTCTCCGACAATCAACGGTAGCGTAGGGTACGAGCAATGCATCCCAACGCGCCCGATGAGTAGGCGCGAAGATCACAGGCCCAGTTGTAGGGATATTTTTTTGTCCGGTTATACTAATTTGCCCAAAGAATAATGGTAATAGGCACTGACGCCCTAATAAATATGCCAGAGGACTTAACCAAGGAGAAACCCTTGAGGTAGTACCAGTCACCTGATGATTTGCTGGTGTCTGCTGGCAGGTATCGGATGAAGAGTAAAATTCCATCATGACGAATGCAGCTGATTGACGGGTAAAATTTAACGAAAAGTCTGATTAGTTACACCGTAGATTCTCTTGCGTGACTTGTCTGGTAGTAGATGGACAGTTTTACCTCTGTCCGTTAATTTACAGTACGCCGCCTAGTAGCAAACCAAGCCTGTAATTGTTCACGACAAGCTGACTCTAGAACGCCTCCAATTACCTGTAAGCGGTGATTAGAAGCAGCACTATCGGGTATGTTAATAACTGTACGAATTGCGCCAGTTTTTGTATCGTCTACTCCATATACGAGTAGTCCTAGACGCGCTTGGACGATCGCACCTGCACACATCGGGCAAGGTTCAAGAGTTACGTAGAGGGTGCATTCATTAAGATGCCAATTTTGTAAAGTTGTTGCAGCTCTTTTGAGAGCGAGAATTTCCGCATGAGCGGTAGGGTCTTTGTCGCGCTCTTTTCTATTTTCTCCTTGTGCTAGCAATTTGCCTGTTGAATCAATGATAACAGCACCTACAGGGACTTCACCTGCATCACCTGCTACTTTTGCTAATTCTAAGGCAGAACTCATCCATTGTTGATGTATAAGATATTCTGAGTATTTAGTTAACATATACTTATCAATATAAAAATTTTAATATGCTCGCCTTTGGACGGGCGAGACACTGATGCTATGAGAAAAAAGTATATAGTCCGCAGACTATAGTGCTTCTGGGTTGAGTTCAATACAGACCTAACCCCCAGATCCTTCCCTTGTAGGGAAGGGGAGTAAAATTCTAAAGCTTCTTTCCTAAAAGAAAACAACAGGTCAGGGTGTATTGTATACAAACCAGAAACGCTATAGAAATCTTGTCATTACCTACATTTGACAATCCGTGCTTCGTTGTTATCCCGCCTCAGAATTCTATTCCAAGGCGGGATGTGCGTCATTGCAATACCTTAACTGTTACAAAAATGTTACAAAAATTGGGGTAATGACAATGACTAAAAATCTGAAGCTAAATAGCGGCTTGGGCTAAAAGGGGATCGAGTTGATTTTGTGTGTCTAATTGATAAAGATCATCGCAGCCGCCAATGTGCTGGTTATTGATAAAAATTTGCGGTACAGTACGGCGTCCGTTAGCGCGTTCTGCCATTTTAGCTCTGGCTGCTTCGTCGCCGTCGATTTTATATTCGGTAAAATTTACACCTTTCCACCACAGCAGCATTTTGGCACGAATGCAGTAAGGGCAAGTTTGCCATGTATAAAGTTCGACGTTGGCTTTAACTCGCTCTGGATGGCGATTTAAAAGGGGATTAAGAAAGTCCAGCATATAGATATTAAGCAAGGTTTTAACTATGTCTCTAGCCTAGATCATTGCTTACCGCATCGGTGCTGGAACCCATTTTTGAAAACCCTCTAAATGGTTCCAGTAAGCCAAATATCCAGTCAATGCCCAAATTAGAGCGGCTACTATCAGCACTGCTGTGCCAATTCGTCGCCAGGTTCGATTGGTTTTCCAATAGAGGGTTGGCGCTGCAAAAATACCACCTAATCCAGTTAAAATAAAGCCGATTCCCGATAAAATCGGTTGCTTTGTCATATTCAAGTTGATGATGCGGATACCGACTACGATCGCAACTACACCAGCAAAGAAGCCGTAAATTGCTATTGTCAATAAATCCCAACCTTGAGCCAGGGCGATCGCAGCTGCTACAAACAATATTCCAAATAGGATACTCGTCTCACCGAAGGCAATATTGAAGCTACCCATGACTGGCCAGGTGAAGCTCATGTGTAAACCAGTTGTGAGTGCGATCGCACCTGTAATTCCAAAACCAGGAATCCACTGTCTTTGATTAGAACTATCTATACCACGATACACATAGTCAGCCAGTATAAATAACCCGGCTACCATATTGATTAACATGAGTGTTATGTAGTCAATAAACACAATTCACCTCTTGATGCTTTTCTGGGCTGATATGAATTATCCCAAGTTACACCGTTATATTTCTAAATATTTAAACCCATAGATAAACACAGATTAGCTTCAAAATAAAGCGTAGCAAAATTTAACTATTTTCCACTGGTATCCACCCCTTGGTAGACTAGAGCGGACGTTCCACTTCATAGTTAATGAAAGCCATAGTAAGTCCATACTTTGACGTTCGTGGGCCAGCAAAATTCCTCTGGAGAGGACACTTTATTGAACACCCTGATGTTGCACAAAGAGGTAATCAGATTCGTTTGGGGCTGGAAAAGGCGGAATGTGAGATAGTGTTTCCATCGCAGGCAAAACTTCACGAATCAATGCTGCGTGAATCAATCCTAGCGGTACAAGAACCTGCGTATGTTAACTATCTTGAGAGTGCTTGGGAACACTGGTCAAGAATGGAGAATGCCAGTACAGAGATTTTTCCCAACATTTCCCCAAACCGCCATCTGACTCAATTCAACGAAAGTCCTGTGGCTCTAGCAGGATGGTACATTGCTGACGGCGCAGCACCAATCGGAGAATACACATGGCGAAACGCTCTGGGAAGTGTATCTGCGGTTATTGAAGCAACTTCTTATCTGAAAGCAGGAGAGTTAGTTGTCTATGCCTTGTGTAGACCAAGTGGGCATCATGCTTGCCGGGATATGGCAATGGGTATGTGTTTTTTAAATAACGCTGCGATCGCTACACAAGAGCTTCGCACAAAGTTTTCGCGAATTGCAATTCTTGATATTGATATGCATCATGGTAACGGCACCCAGCAGATTTTTTATCAGCGCAGTGATGTTTTAACAATTTCGATTCACGGTAATCCCACCAACTTTTATCCTTTTTATACAGGCTTTGAAAACGAACGTGGCAGGGGTAATGGAGAAGAATGTAACTTGAACATTCCCCTACCTCCTGGAACTAATGAGGCTTCTTATCTACAAGCCTTAGAGAAAGCCCTAGCTGTAGTGTCGTCGTTCAAGGCAGAAGCTTTGGTCGTAGCAACTGGCTTTGACACATTTAAATCAGATCCGCTCGGTTGTTTTGCTCTTGAGTCCACCTCTTACAATCAAATTGGCAGAAAGATTAAGTCACTTGGTTTGCCAACTCTTTTTGTCCAAGAAGGTGGCTACTTCGTTGAAGCCCTAAGTGAAAACGTTCGACAATTAGTCACAGGTTTTAAAAGTGTTTAAAATGGTATATTTTTAACTAAGCATATTTATTTATATAACAATTTGTAGCAATTATTATAAATACTTATCCTTAGATTTGACAGGCTGAATATCTATAGAGATTATTGAGAATAGTGTCAATAATTTGGAAGTTGGCACTTCGTTAAAATTTGTAATCGAAATTTGGTAACCGCCCTTTGGTAGACTTAAAGACTGAAATAGCCAGATAAAGCGGCAGAAATTCAAGCAGTTGAGAGGGCAGACTCTGTGGAAAATACACTTGGGTTAGAGATTATTGAAGTAGTAGAGCAAGCCGCGATCGCATCCGCAAAGTGGATGGGTAAAGGCGAAAAAAACATCGCTGACCAAGTAGCTGTGGAAGCTATGCGGGAGCGGATGAATAAAATCTATATGCGGGGTCGCATTGTGATTGGGGAAGGCGAACGCGATGACGCGCCTATGTTATACATCGGGGAAGAAGTTGGTATCTGTACCCAACCAAATGCTGAAGCTCTCTGTAACCCTGATGAATTAATCGAAATTGATATTGCCGTTGACCCCTGTGAAGGTACGAACTTGGTAGCTTATGGACAACCTGGTTCGATGGCTGTCTTGGCAATTTCTGAAAAGGGTGGATTATTTGCTGCTCCTGACTTTTACATGAAGAAGCTAGCAGCACCTCCAGCAGCTAAGGGCAAGGTAGACATCAACAAGTCAGCAACAGAAAACCTCAAGATTCTCTCTGAGTGTCTAGAGCGCTCTATTGAAGAACTCGTGATCGTGGTCATGAAGCGCGAACGCCACAACGATTTAATTAAAGAAATCCGTGAGGCTGGAGCGAGAGTCGCCCTAATTTCAGACGGTGATGTGGGTGCAGCCATCAGCTGCGGTTTTGCTGGAACTAATATCCACGCTCTGATGGGTATCGGTGCGGCTCCTGAAGGTGTAATCTCGGCAGCAGCAATGCGTGCTTTGGGTGGACACTTCCAAGGTCAATTGATTTACGATCCCGCAGTAGTAAAAACAGGTCTGATTGGAGAAAGCAGAGAAGCCAATATTGATCGTTTAAAGTCTATGAATATCAATGACCCCGATAAGGTCTATGATGCTCATGAATTGGCATCTGGTGAAACTGTTCTGTTCGCTGCTTGCGGCATTACCAGTGGTAATCTGATGAATGGTGTACGTTTCTTCAGTGGTGGAGCAAGAACTCAAAGCTTGGTAATTTCCAACCAATCGAATACGGCTCGATTTGTTGATACAATTCACATGTTTGGTAAACCCAAGACTCTCCAATTGAACTAATTTTTAGGGAATGGGGAATGGTAAAAGTAGGGGCAAAGCATTTGGAAATAATATATTTCTATAAAATAGGAAATAATTACGAAAAGGCTTTACCCTTACATGTAGTTAGTAGTTAGTAGTTAGTGATTAATAGTTGTTTGTTGCTGGGGATAACTACCAACCAATAAACAAAAATTCCCCATTCCCTATTCTCACTCAATGCCCTATTATCAACTACCAACTAGTAACTACGATTTAGCAAATGAATATAGCAGTGGTGGGGTTAAGCCATAAAACAGCCCCAGTAGAAGTCCGGGAAAAACTGAGCATTCCAGAACCACAAATTGAAAGTGCGATCGCTCAACTGGCCAGCTATCCCCATATTGACGAAGTTGCAATTCTTAGCACTTGTAACCGCCTGGAAATTTACATTGTTACCAGTGAAGCAGACCAAGGTATCCGGGAAATAACGCAGTTTCTTGCGGAATACAGTAAATTACCCGTGCTTTCTCTGCGACAACATTTGTTTATGCTGCTACATGATGATGCAGTGATGCACGTTATGCGGGTAGCAGGTGGTTTAGATAGTCTGGTACTTGGAGAAGGTCAAATTCTGGCTCAGGTGAAAACTACTCACAAACTGGGACAGCAATATAACGGTATAAAAACCATTTTAAATCGATTATTTAAACAAGCTCTGACTGCTGGTAAGCGGGTTCGCACTGAAACTAGTATTGGTACTGGTGCTGTTTCTATTAGTTCGGCAGCTGTAGAGTTAGCGCAGATAAAAGTAGCAAATTTAGCAGCTTGTCGAGTGGTAATTCTAGGCGCTGGTAAAATGTCGCGGCTGCTGGTGCAACACCTAATTTCTAAGGGTGCTGTGCAAATTAGTATTGTAAATCGCTCTCGTGAACGTGCCCTAGAATTAACAAAGCAGTTCCCTCAGCAACCTATCGAAATTCATCCGCTATCAGAAATGATGGCTGTAATTGCTAATAGTGATTTGGTGTTTACAAGTACTTCAGCAACAGAGCCAATACTTGACCGTGCCAAATTGGAAATGGTTTTAGAAGTTCAGCGCTCTTTAATGTTATTTGATATTTCTGTGCCGCGTAATGTTCATGCGGATGTAAATGAATTAGAAAATGTGCAAGCATTTAATGTGGATGATTTGAAGGCAGTAGTGGCGCAAAACTACGAAAGCCGTCGGAAGATTGCACAGGAAGCAGAAAGACTTTTAGAGGAAGAAGTGGAAGCCTTTGATATTTGGTGGCGCAGTCTGGAAACTGTGACGACTATTAGCTGTCTGCGAAATAAAGTCGAAACCATCCGCGAACAAGAGTTAGAAAAAGCTTTGTCGAGATTGGGTTCGGAATTCGCTGAAAAACATCAAGAGGTGATTGAAGCATTAACGCGGGGAATTGTCAATAAAATTTTACATGACCCGATGGTGCAATTGCGATCGCAGCAAGATGTTGAAGCCAGAAGGCGCTGTATGCAAACTCTACAAATGCTGTTCAACCTGGATGCAGAGGAACAATTTAGTTAAACTTAACAACAAGTAAGATCCCCGACTTCTTAAATCAGTTATCAGTTATCAGTTATCAGTTATCAGGCGTATGGTGGGGGATTTAGACCCGCCACCAACGCATTCCACCTGGAGGTGGGGGACTTAAACCCAGGGATAAATAGATCACTGATAACTGTTTACTGTTCACTGTTCACTGTTAAAGTTGGGGAGATGAGCTTTCAATTAGATATACTTCTAATTAGATAGATGTCTAATTAAAAGTTAGTTATGCAACCAGAGCAATTTAACATCTTACTCCGCTTTTTCAAGGCATTAGCGGATGATAGCCGATTGAAGATTGTAGGTATCCTGGCGAATCAGGAGTGCAGCGTCGAAGAATTGGCGGCACTACTGCAACTCAAGGAACCTACGGTATCTCATCATTTAGCGAAACTTAAAGAGCTAAATTTAGTAACTGTGCGTCCTGAAGGTAATAGCCGTCTATATCAATTGGATAGTGAGGCTTTACAAAGCATCAGTAAGGAAATTTTTACACCTGAGAAGATAGCATCTTTGATTGAGGATGTGGATACTGAGGCTTGGGAAAGCAAAGTGTTGAAAAATTATTTCGAGGACGGATACCTTAAGGAAATCCCTGCTAGTCGCAAAAAGCGCTTAGTAATTCTCAAGTGGTTAGCAAACCAGTTTGATATAGGAGTCAACTACCCTGAACGCATGGTAAATGACATTCTTAAACGCTACCATCCCGACTACGCCACCCTGCGACGGGAGTTCATTGCTTGCCAGTTAATGCAGCGAGAGAATGGGGTTTATTGGCGTACAACATAGAATTGAAAACCAACTAGTTTACGATTATTTTGTACGAGTGCTGTTAATTAAGTTTTGTGGAGTTCCCCAAATCTTGATTTGTTGATCAAATCCACCACTGGCAAGAATTTTACCATCAGGACTAAAAGCGATCGCACTCACCCAGTCTGTATGTCCGCTCAGTGTATTGATTAACTCACCTGTAGTTAAATTCCACACTTTAATGCCATCTCTGCCAGCACTAGCAAGAGTTTGTCCATCGGGATTAATGGCGATCGCATTCACCCAGTTATTATGTCCTATAAGGGTGCGGACTAATTCTCCAGTATTAATATTCCATAGTTTAATTGTGCGATCGCGGCTAGCACTAGCTAATGTTTGTCCATCTGGTGTAAAGGCCACACCGGTAACAGCATTATCGTGAGCGGCAAATTCACTGATTAATTTACCAGTACTCAAACTCCACAGCTTGATTACACCCTTATTGTCACCACTAGCTAAGGTCTGCCCATCAGGACTAAGGGCTAGGGTATAAATCAAATTGTCAAAACGTACTAGAGTACCAAGCGGGCGCTGCTGTAGCAAATCCCATATCCGAATCCCATCTAAAGCTCCACTGATGAGAACTTTACTATCAGGAGACACTGCTAAAGATAATACGTTACTGGTATGTCCAACAAAAGATCGGGTAAATTTAAAATTTTTTAGGTTCCAGAGGTTAATCGTGTTGTCATCACTACAGCTAGCGAGGGTTTGCCCATCTGGTGAAATCACTAAAGATTCTATGGCTGTTTGGTGTGCTTTGTTAATATTCGCTAACTTTTTGCCGTTTGCTAAGTTCCACAGACGAATTACACCCTCGTTTTCTGCGCCTCCACTCACCAGAACTTTGCTATCTGGACTGAAAGCGAGGGATTTAACGGTTCCGGTATGTCCTATGAATGTATAAAGTAGTTGGGCATTAGCAAAGCTGTTGGTAGTTTGGGAGTTTGGTGTTACCTCAATGGCAGCATCAGCTTTATGAATATAAAACCCTTGCCAGGTAATCACTGGAAGGGCAATAGCTGCCATAAACGCCAGGATAATATACGGGCGTAGAAAATTATCCCCACCTCTTCCCTCACTACTCACTCTTTTTCCTCACTTTTATAGATACGGTTACTCCAATCAATTTTGCAGAGTTATTAAGTAATAACTCTGCACTTCCTAGAGAGGTGGTTTTTTCTTAGAAACGCTTAACATTGGTAAAGGCGCAGTAGAAGAACGAGAGGGCAAATAATGTTGCACTACAGGTTCTTCTGGTAGAGGACGACGCTGCTGGAAACGCCACAACTTAAAAGCTAGCGCTATCCCTGTTGTTCCCAAACCAAAAGCGAACAACGACCAGCTATCATTCAATCCGCCAATTAGGGCATCTATAGCACCCATTGTTATCAATACACTGATTAGCGGCTCTTTTCGGTAGGTTGACTTCAAAAAACGAGGTAATACAGCATTCATCACAGCTTGGTTGGTTCCAGTTCACCTTTTGTGTATATTTATCAAGAATACCTCACCCGTAATTTGCCTTTCTTATGCAAGGCAGATACAAATTATGATTTTCTTTAGTAGGGGAGGAAGTGGACTCATTAATCGCCTTGTATATATTAGTAGAGCGTGGCGGAACTTTGCTTACCTTTAACTATGGGATTTTACCCCTTGCCAAGTCTTGTTAATTGACATAGTAGCTGGATTTCCACCCTACTGTACTAGTTGCAAGTTTATAATATTTATATCACTGATAAATATTTTGATTCCTCTCTTGCTTACATTCTAGGGCAATAATTTACGAATAAGTTTAATTGAAGTATCTAAGGCGAAGTAATTGGCTATCAAATCTTAAAGTCAAACCAACTGGTTGTTCCAGCTGGTTGAAACTCTTTTAATTACTAGCTTACAACTTCTACCTTGTGCTTGTTAATGGCACTACTTCAGACCCAGCCATGATAGCACCCCTTGATTGGTGACGTATTCAATCACCAGCAGCAAAGCGAAGCCAATCATTGCCGCTCGACCATTCAAGCGTTCAGCATATTCGTTAAAGCCAAACTTAGGCTCCTCTAATTTAGGTGTAATCGTTGGTTGTGTTTGTGTCATTTTTAAAAAACCTTTTTTCGGCAAACGGGACTTGATATTAAACTTCGCAGGAGTTGTTGAAGATAAGCGGCAAAAGTTAAAAGAATAGACTTGTGCTTTTACCCTTAAAAGCTGATTGCAGTACTTGAATGTCAAGATGACTTGATAAATTCAGCAAAAGCTTCCTAGTAGGGAGCTATACAATCGGTCTTTTAATAAATTGTTACTATTCTTTATATATTGTATAAATACTGGGGCAATAGTCAAGGGTAAGAGTTTGGAGCTACTCAAATTAAATTGAGAAACTTAGGACACAGATTAATTATCTCTAATACAGCTATCTGTAATAGACCAGTCGTAAGAGGAAAGTAGCAAGCTTGAAATTCGCAGGCTACAGTTAAACAAAAAAATTAATCAGAGGCGATATATGGAAATTGGCGTTCCCAAGGAAAATAAAGATCAAGAATTTCGGGTAGGTTTAAGTCCTTCTAGTGTGCGGGTACTGCGGGAAAATGGTCATAGTATCTTTGTCGAGACGCAAGCAGGTAATGGTGCTGGATTTTCAGATAACGACTACAGAAGTGCTGGAGCCGAAATTGTCCCTACATCAGAAACGGCTTGGAATCGGGAATTAGTTGTTAAAGTCAAAGAGCCTCTGACATCTGAGTATAAATTTTTGCAGAAAGGGCAGATATTATTTACTTATTTACATTTAGCAGCCGATCGCAAATTGACAGAGCATTTAATTGATTGTGGCACAACTGCGATCGCTTACGAAACTGTAGAACAACCAGGTGCTAACAGACTACCCTTGCTCACGCCGATGAGCGTTATTGCTGGTCGGCTAGCAGTACAATTTGGGGCGAGATTCCTAGAACGTCAGCAAGGTGGTAGAGGAGTTCTTTTAGGTGGTGTCCCTGGAGTCCAACCAGGTAAAGTAGTAATTTTAGGTGGCGGAGTTGTCGGCACAGAAGCAGCTAAAATTGCTGTAGGCATGGGTGCTAGCGTCCAGATTTTAGATGTGAGTGTCGAGCGTTTATCTTATTTAGAAACCCTTTTTGGCTCTAGAGTCGAATTGCTTTACAGCAACTCTGCTCATATTGAAGCCGCAGTCAAAGAAGCCGATTTGCTCATCGGTGCAGTTTTAGTACTGGGACGGAGAGCGCCAATATTAGTATCCCGCGAATTGGTCAAACAAATGCGTCTTGGTTCTGTAATAGTTGATGTAGCTGTTGACCAAGGCGGTTGCATAGAAACTTTACATCCTACATCTCACACCAATCCGGTATACGTTGAAGAGGGTGTAGTGCATTATGGCGTTCCCAATATGCCAGGAGCAGTACCTTGGACAGCAACCCAAGCACTTAATAATAGTACTTTACCTTATGTTGTCCAGTTGGCGAATTTAGGAATTAAGGCACTGGAAGTTAACCCAGCATTAGCTAAAGGTGTAAACGTGCAGAACCATCGCTTAGTACATCCTGCTGTGCAAGAGGTATTCCCTGACTTGGTAAATTAAGGTGTGCAAGGATTAGGCGATCGCTTATTTTAACGAACTTTGGGGGTTTAAGTCCCCAGCAAGATAGGCAGCACGTTTTGTGTCGGGGTCTAAATCCCCGTCACAAAACGTAATTGCGAATTGCGTTAGCGGAGCGGGGCGTTAGCCCATTGCGAATTGCGAATTGGTTTAATAGAGGTAGCGATCGGTAATTAGACTAATTTTCTTGCCAAATGCGCGGATGGGTAGGTGTACAAAATGAGAAGGAGTAAAAAAGGCTGTACGCTCAATCTATACAAGACTTTGAGGGCAATGGTACTTTCAAACCATCCGCGCGCCTTATGGGGACTGCTTTTCAGCGATTTGCATCTTGTGCTATGGCTATTCCCTGTGTTATGATTCGTTCATTCGCGCAACTGAACCTTGAAAACCAAATACAGCAGCGCTTTCAGACGCCAGCGATTGCAATTAACTTAAATCCCTATTAGGGATTGAAACCTGTTTGGGTCAAAGGAATTTACTGCCCCAAATTGCAATTAACTTAAATCCCTATTAGGGATTGAAACTGTTTGGTTCTAACTGGTAAATAGTGGGCAAGTGTAAAATTGCAATTAACTTAAATCCCTATTAGGGATTGAAACTATCCATCACCTTGAACACGCGATCGCTTTCAGCCCACTGAGATTGCAATTAACTTAAATCCCTATTAGGGATTGAAACAGCGCCCCCATTGAGCGCCGATACCCCGAAGATTGCAATTAACTTAAATCCCTATTAGGGATTGAAACAAACAATATTGCATCTGCTCACGGTGACGAGCGATCGCAGATTGCAATTAACTTAAATCCCTATTAGGGATTGAAACGAGTAAACCCACACTGGATCATAGCCTGCGCTTGAATTGCAATTAACTTAAATCCCTATTAGGGATTGAAACCCTCGCATTCGGTGTGATGTACAGTACCACGTTATTGCAATTAACTTAAATCCCTATTAGGGATTGAAACGTCGGAAAACACCTCAGCAATAACTGATCATGCATTGCAATTAACTTAAATCCCTATTAGGGATTGAAACCTTAGCTATCACATCCAAGGAGAAATTTGTAAAAATTGCAATTAACTTAAATCCCTATTAGGGATTGAAACATCCAATAGCCGCAGATGTGAAGCCAGTATTACATTGCAATTAACTTAAATCCCTATTAGGGATTGAAACAAAGCTAATATTGGATGACAATTCATTGTTTAATTATTGCAATTAACTTAAATCCCTATTAGGGATTGAAACTCATGCTAGAGTGCAACACATAGTGTTTCACAGTATTGCAATTAACTTAAATCCCTATTAGGGATTGAAACGGTAAAACAAATAACTCAAGTTCTTGTAACCTAGCCCTAGCGCGGAATTGCAATTAACTTAAATCCCTATTAGGGATTGAAACTCAAACGGTGTTTTGAGTCCGAGAATGTCAATATCAATTGCAATTAACTTAAATCCCTATTAGAGAGTGAAACGAATATTCTATTAATTCAACAATTTTGGCGTAAGTTATAATTAATTTTCAAGTCAACAATTCGTTTATAGTTACACTAAAACCCAGTAATACTTTTTGAGTACTAACCACATCACCAGCTTTAAACCCCAAAACCTGATTATCAGTCATTACAAAAACTAACTGACTTTCAGGAAATACTAGCCAAATTTCCTCGCAACCAGACTGCAAATACTCCTGTGCTTTGAGAAATAATTCTTCAGCTAAATCGGTGGGTGAAACTATTTCAGCAATTAATGGGAAACTCTGTGGCAAAGTGGGAACATCACCAAACTCAGCTACCAACTGAGGTGTCAGATAAGCTACGTCAGGACGGCGACCCTGTTTATATGTGCGACAAGGTACTTCAGTATAAACTTTCCCACCTTGTTGAATGGAGTTGATATAACTTCTCCAATAAAAACCAATATTAAACTGAATTTCGCTGTGTTTTAATGTCATCCCTGTTTTTTCTACTAGTTGCTCGTCTACCCACTCCATTCCCTCTGGAGGATTTGCCATGAAGTCTTCTAATGAGCAGATTTCGGGGACGGGTACAACATCGTTGTGTTTGGAAACTAACATTGTGAACCTCCACTTTCGCTAGTTAAAGATATTAAAGCATTACCAAACTACTTTGTGTTTCTTCTTCAAGTTCATAACCATTAGCTAATTTTTCAATTGCTTGGTCAATCATTGCTAAACCCTGATCTACTTTTTCAACTAAACTTAGCTGTCCTCGGAGTTCGGCAGCACCAACGAAACCTTTCGCATACCAAGTCATGTGCTTACGGGCTTGACGTACACCGCGATCGCCTTTATATTCCCATAAGGCTTGTAAATGATCTCTTGCACATTCCAAGCGTTGAATCGGGGTTGGTGATGGTAATATCTCTCCAGTTTTTAGGAAGTGATCAATTTCTCCCACCAAAAAGGGATAACCCAAAGTCCCACGGGAACACATCACACCATCAGCGCCAGTTTGTTCTAAACATTTCACCGCCGCTTCAACCGAAAAAATATCTCCATTCCCAATGACTGGGATAGAAAGCACTTCTTTCACACGCGCAATCCATTCCCAACGGGCATTGCCATTGTATCCTTGGGCGCGGGTGCGTCCGTGGACTGTGATCATTTTCGCCCCAGCATCTTCCATCCGCTTGGCAAAGTCGAGAATAGTAATTTCGTTGTCATTCCAGCCAATACGGGTTTTTACTGTCACAGGTACATCAACAGCTTTTACCACTTCCCGCACAATTGCCTCTGCTACTTCTGGTTGCCGCAACAACGAAGAACCACCACCATTTTTAGTGATTTTATTTACCGGACAACCCATATTAATATCTACACTATCAGCACCTTCGGCAACTGCTTTTATGGCTGCTTCTGCTAGAAAATCTGGACGACAATCAAATAGTTGAACACTAATTGGGCGCTCATTTGGGTCTACCTCCATGATTTTGGGTAACTGCTTGACATAATGCAACCCGGTAGCATTCACCATTTCGGTATACATCATCGAATCTGGTGCATAGCGACGCACAATCCGGCGAAACACCATATCTGTCACCCCAGATAAGGGCGACTGGAGAACCCGACTTTTTACCTCAAAGGAGCCAATTTTGAGTGGTTGGGAAAGTCTAGCTTGGAGAATGGGAGAGAGCGAAATCATAATAAAAAATAAAGAATTAATGGGAATGGAAAATAGCAGGAATATTTAGAGGTATCTGCGATCGCTGCTAATTGTAGGTTACGTATCCTGACTTGGAGGCTGTTTTTGCATTTCTTGCTGAATCTCTTCTAGGCTTAAACCTAACTCTTTCGCTGCTTCTTCAAAACTCAATCCCAATCTCAACAACAAAGGTATCATTCTAAACTTTTCTTCACGCGCTCCTTGTTGTTTGCCTTCTTGCTTACCTTCTTGCTTGCCTTCTTGATAAACTCGTGTTTGTTTCAAATCACTTAACCCAAACATACCTTCAATCTCCTCTCGACTCATTGTCGGAAACTTGTAAACCAAAATTGTCTCTATCAATTCTAGTAACTGCCGTCGTTGTGCTTCAATGTTGATTTCTTGCTGGGTTCTGTCTATTAACTGCCTAGCAGATGTAATTGCAGTCTCCTCTTCATCAACCACTAATTTCATCGTAGCAATTCCAACTGGCAATGATGCAGTTTCACCTAATTCATTAAGATAAATGCGACTGATGCGCTGACTGATGAAAAATTCACTGTAATTCTTGATATCTGCTGTATCTAAACTGCGATTGGGATAGATAACTACTCCTCGCCAAGAATTTTTAGGTTTATTTTGACGTAAGTATAAAGAAATTTCTGAAAATAAGCGTGAATAAATTTCTGTATCAGTTTGAAACTGGACTTCCACAAAGTAAATCGGATTTTCTTCCCCTTGGGTTGGCAAAAAAACTCCATCTATACGGAATGCAGTTTGCTTAATTTCAATTGAAGAGAATTTATAAGCCTCTGCGATTTGGGGTGGATTACCAATTAATTAAAAAAATATACCAGGAAGTTCTTGAAAAAGGCGATAAAAAATGCTGTCAGTTTTCACGCTTGATATATTGCGGTGATTTAAACTGTTAGATTTTACCGTGAAATAGCTAGTAACAGATTTTGTTTAATTAGACTTAAGAAAACTGTGGGCAATTTCAGTTATATATTATGTTATGTCAATTTGGAGCTAGTGTACTACGCCACTCTTTCAATACAAAACTAGACCACACTAAAAAACCTATCAGTGAAAGTCCCATAACTCCATCCAGCCAAATTAGGCTATGCATTTTCAAAGACATGGGAGCAACCATCGGGAAGAGATAATGGACTGGACTGGAGATACTAGTGATTGAGTATAAGGCTAATAAAAAGTACGCCGACCAAAACCTGCCTTTAGTGTAAAACCAATATCCCAATAATCCGACTGGAGTCATCACAATTACAGTACTAATTACTCCAACAGAAGTAAACCATGCGGGGCCAGGATATCTACTCAAAAATAATGCATTATCTATGTAATGTAACCAAGTAGAGATAAGGTTAAATGTGATGATAACTAGCAGAATCGTCTGGTGAAACCTAGATGTATTGAGCATGATGTAAATATGCAATTAAGATGCGTAATAGCTTATTAAGCCGACTGCGAGAAGCAATCGGCTTAACCAATTCATGATAATTTAGTTGCAATTTAGCCGTGAGTTGCACCTTGAGGAGGACGCGAAACAACTTTTTTAGCTAAACCCAAAGTCTGCAAAACTAGGATGCTCCACCAAGTAACATCAATCTCCCACCAAGAAAATCCAGATTTTGCCATGTGGGGATAAGTATGATGGTTGTTGTGCCATCCTTCTCCATAAGTGACGATGGATACCCACCAAAGATTACGAGCGCCATCATTGGCATCAAAGGTGCGATAACCCCATAGGTGTGATGCTGAGTTCACAAACCAGGTTGAGTGCCAAAGCAAGACACATCTAAGAAACACTCCGTAGAATACGAAAGGCCATCCTCCTAATACATAAAGCAGCAGCGCGAAGGGTATTTGCAATAGCAAGAAGTAGCGATCTAACCAGCAATAATAGGGTTGTCTTGCTAGATCAGGAGCATATTTTTTATAGGTGTCATAGTCAAAAAATTCTGGGCGTGGGTAGAAAATCCATAGTATATGGCTCCACCAAAAGCCTCTTTGAGCAGAGTAGGGGTCTAAATTAATGTCTTCTGTGTGGGCGTGATGCTGGCGGTGTCCACCTACCCAAAAAATTGGCCCACCTTGCAAAGCCAACGCTCCAATAAGGGCGATCGCATACTCTAACCACTTAGGAACTTGGAAACTCCGATGGCTCAGTAGTCGGTGATATCCCAAACAAATACCAATGCTCCCGAATAACCAGTGCAGAAACACTAGCAAACCTAATGCTGACCAGGAGAAAAACCAAGGAGACAGAAGTGCTAAAGCATGAAATGTAGCAAAAAATACCACATTCGTCCAACTGAGTTGAGGTGACTTGCCTCTCTCAGGGGCGATCGCCCCAAAATTTGCGGTCATAAAAATTCCTGTTGATGGATGATGAAGCAATTTGCCTTTTCTTGGATGCCATCCCACAAGGGATTTACCCACCCTGTATACTAATTCGTTACAGTAGAGTAAAGCAAGTATCACTTACATTTGTTATGCTAGCAGAACTCTGATACCCCTGCAAGTGCCACTTGCATTTTTCTATGTCGTCTCACCTTATTTCTACTCGTCAACGCCTGATCCAAGCTGCACTTGAGTTGTTTTCTGCTCAGGGAGTTAGCGCTACCACAACCCGCCAAATTGCTGAAAAAGCCGAAGTCAACGAAGTGACTTTATTTCGGAATTTTGGCAATAAGCATGGACTGCTTTTGGCTGTGCTGGAAGAGTCCGCAGCTTTCAAGGATTTAGGTGAATCGCTGGTGCGGCGGGCAACGCCTCCCGGCAATGTCTATCAAGCTCTTAAAGATTATGCAAGTGATAGCTTACATGCATTAGAAAGAGTGCCAGAGTTCGTCCGGTCTGTGGTAGGTGAAGCCGACCAATTCCCGGCAGAAAATCGCCGCGCACTAGGCAGGGGAGTCACAGAAGCAAACCGCTATGTAGCACAGTATTTAGCTACTGTAATCCAGCAAGGACACCTAAATACTTATTTACCGGCAGAAAAATTAGCCAGTTTGCTGAATGGGATGATTTTGGGATATGCCGTAATTGAGTTTACCAGCGAATTTCACGAACTTTGGGAGGATCGCGATGATTTTCTGGAAAATTTGGTGGAGTTGTTTTTACATGGAGCGATGTCATCTTCAACAGAATCAGCCATAAACTCTTTACAAGGCGGGTTCATTACCACAGAAGTAGCTGATTTGCCTGCTAGTTTAGTTCACGAAATTCTGCAACAAGCCAGAAAATGGGGAGTACGAGATTATGCCTTGGCTTATGTGTTATTTGGGGCTGGGTTATCCGCTACAGAAATAATTGGCTTAGAGCGATCGCACCAAATATATGATACTCAAGGGCACTTCCTGCAAATCACAATTCCAGGATTTGTCCGTCAAGTACCTGTGAATCAATGGATTTTGGGCAAACGCTACGGTTCTTTTACTAATAATCCTTTAATCAAATGGCTGAAAAGTCGTAAAGATACTCAAACAGCCATGTTTTTGAATGAAACAGGCAAACCGCTTTCAGAATTAGAGCTTCAGACACGTTGGCAAATATGGAGTGATGGACTCTTAACTCCCCAAGGACAAACGCCAGCCGTAGCACAAGCACAACAAACCTGGCGTGTAGAAATGTTAATGCGGGGGATCAGCTTGGAAAACTTGATTATTTTAACAGGTTGCGATCGCGCCCAATTACAACCCTATGTCCGCCGAGCCAAAGAAAAAGCCGCCCTAGAGCAGGCAACCCGATTGGATCATAAGCCAGGATAGGGGAGTGGGGAGATATGGGGCATAACGGGACTTAAACAAAACTGAAGAATAAAAGCTAACCCTCGATGGAACGAATATTGAGATTATGAATCCCTGGTTGTCTCCAGAGTGAGCCAAACCCAACTTACAATATTGGCGATCGCCCGTTCACCATTTTAGCCATTGCAATCATACTAAGTTAAGCTAAAACTAATTTGAAATATAGCACCATGAGGGTTTAATCATGTTAAGTGGCATTAAACAGCAAGTGGTTGTTGGCAAGGATGGCAAAATCGAGATTCAAACGTCTGACTTAGCGGAAGGAACTGTTGTTGAAGTGATTGTTTTGGTTGAACAAGATGTTGTTGAGACAAATGCTAACCAATCTATTCAACAAGATGTGACAGAGTATTTGCTGTCTACTGAAGCCAATCGTTGCCACTTGATGACCGCTATTCAAAACATTGAAACAAAGACCAACTTGGTCAGTTTTACGCCTGAGGAATGGGATGAAGAATATAACATTCGTTCTTGAGGCATTTGAACAATTTAACGAGTGGGCAGCACAAGATTAGGACTTACGCACACTCTACGAATTCTCGGCGCTCTTGGCGTCTTGGCGGTTCGAGAAATTAAGCTTTTTAGCAATTTTTGCCTAAGTCCTAAAGATAAGAAAATTCATCGCAAGATCATCACCCTGATTAACGATATTGTTCGTCAACCATTTACTGGACTTGGCAAACCTGAACCTCTAAAGCATGAACTGAGCGGATATTGGTCACGACGAATTACGGATGAGCATCGTTTAGTGTATGAAGTGACTGAAACTGAAATCATCATTTTGAGTTGTCGATTTCACTATGATGACTGAAGCAGTTAACAATCGCTCTTTAATTCATATCCAAACTGCGATCGCCTTTTTACTTCAACAACGATTAATGTAAAACAACAGAGGTTTCTTTACCATTGTTGTTTGCACCATTCAAGATTGTAGCTGTACTCTCAGATGGGGATTGGGTGTTGCTGGAACGGCGTGATATTTTCTTGCGTGGCTTGCCTCCCGCCTGGATATATTGCAAACTGTCTTTGCCATAATGGGCTGCCACACTCATTAACATCTTTTCAGAGTAGCCGCGCAATTCTTCTTCAATTAGAGAGAGGCGACCTGCCATTTCATCTATGCTAGAGAGTAAAGTGTTGTAGGTAGATAGCTGGGTTTGCAAGTTTTGGATGCGGCTGTCGTAGTCTGTCAAATTTAATCCGTTGCCAAATTCTAGTGTAGGGCTAATTGATCGCATTCCTGCAATTCGACGGAGAGCCTTTTCTAGAGTCGGTGAACTGCGTTTTAGTCGTGCCATAAAATGCGCTCCTGAAGGAAGTTATAGGATTACTGCATGTACTCTAGCCAATGCAACCATAAACTTCTCTGAGAAATAATTCGGAAAAATTAAAGCAAATTAAGATCGACCTAATTATTTTTAGTGGATTGTACTGAGGTATTTATTAAATTTGTCAAAAAAGTAACATCAAATAAGCAACAGATACCTCAAAGTCATGTTGAGGTACTTCAAAGTCGTGTTGAGGTACTTCAACATCGTGTTGAGGTACTTCAACATCGTGTTGAGGTACTTCAAAGTCGTGTTGAGGTACTTCAAAGTCGTGTTGAGGTACTTCAAAGTCGTGTTGAGGTACTTCAAAGTCGTGTTGAGGTACTTCAAAGTCGTATTGAGGTACTTCAAAGTCGTGTTGAGGTACTTCAAAGTCGTGTTGAGGTACTTCAAAGTCGTGTTGGAGTATTAAATGATGGGTTTTTTATGACCCTAAGTTGGTAAAACACACTTATGTGGTGACACCGCTCACGAACACGAGTAATAAATACTTTCAGCCACCCATTCTAGTTAATAGCCCAAAGGTGTAGTGCGGCTATATATTATTGATGTTACGTTGGGCTAATTTGAGGTGAACGCCTGATATACATCTTAGCCAATGCTCATGAAGGAGCGAATTTAAAATGACTAAATCTGTTACTGAAGACTACCAAATCAGGACAATATTCAGCATCGCCGAGAAAAATGGCTTCATTTTGGACGCAGACAACTTAAATATTAACAAATCGGGAATGGACTTTATTACTACGTTTGCTATTGCCAAAGAGGATAATACCAAATGGGTATTGCGATTTCCCAGAAGACTTGATGTTCTTGAGCGTATGTATTATGAAAGAGAAGTTCTTGAACTGGTTAAAAGCCAAGTCGATGTGAGCGTTCCCATCTGGAAAATTGTTTCGGATGAACTGGTTGCCTATCCGCTATTAAAGGGAATTCCTGCCGGAACCATAGATCCAGATATCGGTGATTATGTATGGTACATTGATCCGAAGTCCCCGCCTGCTGTATACATTTCTTCTGTGGCAAAAACACTGGCGCAACTCCACAGAACACGCCTTGAGGTAGTGAAACAATTCAGTATCCGAGTTAAAACAGTTGATCAAGTGCGGCAATCTATGGCAGAGAATATGGAGAAGACCAGAGAACTGCTTGGTGTTTCTGATACACGCTGGGCACGTTGGCAGGACTGGATTGCCAATGATGCCTTGTGGCCTGGGCATTCGGCTTTGATTCACGGAGACTTTCACCCTGGTCATACGCTTGTGGACAAAGACGGAAATTTGATGGGACTAATCGATTGGACAGAAGCCGCAGTAAGCGATCCCGCCAAGGATTTCGTCTGTTTCTATGCCGCCTTCGGTGAGCAAGTTCTCCTGGATGTGCTTAAGCATTACCAAACTGCTGGTGGGATCGTATGGTCTTATATGAAGGAACACATCATAGAACTCTGGAATGCTAATCCCGTGGAATACGCCTTATTCGCTTTGCTAACTGGAAAGGAAGAACATATAGCCGGGGCTAGAGCCTCTTTAGCTTGGAGTGGATGATATTGGTTCAATACCGAATGGCACGCTTGTTAAGCTGAAGGGTAGGCGGCGTAAGGATTCTCCAGGGGCAGGGGTGCTCTTGTGCAGATGGGAATTTGTGACATACTCCTACACTGACTGAGTACAGTACAGTGTAGGCTTCTCACCAAATCCAGCTATTGCTTCTCCTGGCAAAGACGCTACGCGAACGGATACTCGATGAGCTTTAACAGTGAACAGTGAACAGTAAACAGTTATCAGTGATCTATTTATCCCTGGGTTTAAGTCCCCCACAAAGAGGTGGAATGCGTTGGTGGCGGGTCTAAATCCCCCACCATACGCTTTCAGGACTGATAACTGATAACTGATTTAATAGCTTTTTTGCGCCGATTACTCCCTTTCTTACGGCGTGAGATACGTTTTTGAATAGCCCGTAATCGCTTCTGAGATTTCCGGTAATGCTGAGGGATTGAAACAACATCACCCTCGGAAGTTGTCAAAAACTCTTTTAAACCGAGATCAATACCTGTAATTGAGTCTGCATTGAAATCAGGTTTAATATTTGGTACTGTCGTATCTTCAAGGCTTAAAGTTAAATAATATCCATCAGCTTTTTTGGTAACAGATGCAGTTTTAATTTTAAAGCCATCTGGAATAGGACGATGCTTTAGGACTTTAACTATGCCGAACATGGGCAAAGTAATTAGATTGCCTTGCAAACATCCATCCTTCATCTGTGGATATGTGAACGTGCGATAACGGTCGCGTGACTTAAACCGAGGTCGTCCACTTCGTTTTCCATTACTATCACCTTTAAGAAAACGGTCAAAAGTTACCTTAACTCGTTTGACTATATCTTGTAGTACCTGCGAGTAAATTTCGCCGTACCAAGGATGAGTCTTTTTAAGCTGCGGTAGCGTTTTCTTTTGTGAGTAATAGTCTGGGTTATCGCGCAATTCTGGTATGTGGCAGACAAGAGGGCAAGCGTTAATCGGTGAACGATTGCGCGCTTTTTAGCAATTTTTGCGTAAGTCCTATAATGCTATATCTCTAAACAAGCGATCGCTCTCTCAAGTCGATTGATTTCATTTTGACCCGCGATCGCCAATGACAATCAAAAAAAGGAATAAAAAGGATCTGACCTTCATATTTGCCAGACTGACTGCAACAAACGAATAAATACAAGTCGTCAATTCTCCTTGGGAATGATAGCGATCGCACAAACGCACTAAAATTTAAGAAACCATCATGATGGGTACTGACATGGTATCGATCCCAATTACTTTGGAACAACTCATTACGGCGGTACAACAGTTGCAGCCAGACGAACGAGCAAAAGTCGCTAGAGCCTTGATTCAAATAGATTTACGTTCAGATTTGACGGCTTTAATTCAAGAACTTTATGCCGAACCCCCCGTGAATGAGATTACAGACGATGAAATCAGGGCTGAAATTAAAGCTGTGCGTCAGCAATCCCAGCAGGTCTAATGTTGCGAGTGGTCATCGACACCAACATTTGGATTCGTATTTTGCTGAAAGGGCGAGTTACATTGCCGATTTTGGCAGCATTTAATGAGGATAAATTCCAGTTGGTAATGAGTCAACCCCTCATGGAAGAACTCCATCTTGTTTGGAATCGCCCCCGTTTAAGAGAGCGGATTGACTCTAGTCAGGCGATTCGCCTAGAACAACAGTTGCAGTACCGCGCCTTATGGGTTGAGTTGAAAACTGTTCCGCCTAATTGTCGAGATCCCAAAGATTTACCTGTGTTGGCTACAGCGATTGATGGCAAAGCGGAGATTATCGTATCTGGGGATGATGACTTGCGGGCTGATGATGACTTGAGAGCGGTAATGGCAAGCTATGGCATTCAGTTATTGGGTGTTCATTCTTTCCTGAAATATCTAGATGAAGGTGATGGATAAAGGATGCTTTCCCCCCATCGCTCCCTAAAACAAGAACGCGATCGCTAATTCAACTTATGCCTAAGGGCGATGGCTATAATTCTCCTTGGGGCTGATAGCGATCGCGCAAGCGCTGCCTAAGATTAGCTAAATTATACTGCTGGACAAATTGATTTCGCTGTTGTTGAGCTTTTTGGCGACGCTGCTCTAGGTAATTGTCGATTTCTTGGCGATGGGTGAGATAGTATGCGATCGCTGCGTATATCTCCCCTAAACAGAGTTTACTTTACCCGTTAAAGAGCGATCGCGCTTACATCAAAATTCAAAATTAAGGCAAAAAGGGAACTTTTAACAGGGATTAGGGATTAGGGAAGAGTTTTCTCAATGCCCAATGCCCAATGCCCAATGCCCAATGCCCAATGCCCAATGCCCAATTCCCAATTCCCAATGCCCAATTCCCAATTAATTCAACGGCTCCATAATGGCTCTTAAACCGTTAGTATAGAGTGTTTTGAGCATTTCTTTAGCGTTATATTCACTGCTAAATACTCCTGCTTGCATAACTTTTTGACCTTGCCAAACTGTGGGAAACGCACCAGGAGCAAGGAATCGCACTAAATCTTGATCTTTATTAGTTGCTAATGGCACTACTACGCGATAACGTACACCAAATTGCTTTGCAGAGTTACCACGATATGGAATACTTGCAGAACTTGTTTGGATATTGCGACTATTAGCAATAGGGATATTGCGGTCAGGAAGTGGTAAAAGTGCGGAAGCACCTGGAGCAGAAGTTTCTTGTGTTGGTAATGGCTGCTGTGCAACTGAATTGGATGGGTACTCAGGAGCAGTAAACTCAATCGTCTTAGGCTCAATCCGCACATAATTTAACTGTGGTGTATCAGGTGGTTGTGCTGGACTGGGAGTTGCAACTTGAGTATTAGCTGGTATTTGTTTAGCTGACAAGCTGCTAGGAGTAGGAAAACCCGCAATAGAGGTGGGTTGCTGTTGATTGGATATAGGGGTAGAAAGCGGCACATTGGCTGGCAACGATGGCAGCAGTTGACTGTTTAATTTTGTAGGAACAGGATTATTTGCTGAAATGCTGTTGTTGGTTTGCCTATTAGTAGTTTCAGAGATTTCGGGAGCCGAGAAGGTGATTTCCCCGCTTGGTGGTATTTCTCGTAACACATTGTTGACAGCAGGTTGAGGGTTTTGGGTTGCAAGTGCCGTTGTACCGTTCATATCTACTTTACCAGTGATGCGACTACTCACAAGGTTGTTACCAGCAGCAGAGATCACCTGTTTAGCAGCGCTGGCGTTAATGTCGTAGCGGGCATTGTTTTGAAATTGATTACCCCCAGGTTCGGATGCGTTGCCTAAATCTGGCATTGCTTGAGCGATCGCAACTAAACCATCTTCTTTATTATCTTGAATAATATTATTCCGTAAAATCGGGCGGGCATTTGCTTGCACCACAATTCCCGATCTATTGTTTTGAATTTGATTCCCTATGACTACAGGAGTGGCATTTTGGGCAATATTGATGCCAAAACCCGTTTCGTGAAAGATATTTTCCTTCACTTGCGGACTGGAGTTACCAGCAATAGTGATGCCATTGGCTCCATTGCGATCAAAAGAATTTTTACTAATAGTAGGTGCAGCATTACCACAGACAGAAATACCATCTTGGGTACTACCAGTAAATGTATTTTCTGCGATTACCGGATTACTTGATTCAACCCATAAACCGTAACCACGGCGGTTTGGGTTTGTTACAGTCACCCCGGTAAGTAAGGTTTGGTTTGCTCCAACAATTGCGATATTTTGGCCGCCAAAGCTTCGGCTCAGGTAATCACCACCTCCCTGAATTACAATATCTTTTCCTTGATTGCTAGGGTTGCCTTGAATTGAAACACCAGGTTTCAATATTAAGGGAAATTCTTCTCCTGTTTCGGCGCTATAAGTGCCCGTGGAGAGCATAATTACAGTATTCGCCTTAGCTAATCGTAAAGCTTGGGTAATGGTTTTCACAGGAGCGGATTCGCTGCCATTGCCTGTGTCATCTCCACTATTGGGGTTGACAAACAGCACGTTCTGAGAATTTGTTTTCTCAACCAGAGGTGCTGAAACTGGTGTCAATGGCATCTGAGCGATGCCTCCGGCGAGCTCCGCTAACGCGCTACCCAGGAACGCCGCTCCCATGCCTACGGTAAAAGATAATACTGATAAACTAAAAAATAAAAGCCTTGCTGATTTCAGAAACTTAAGCTTCGCAAGCATAATATCTACCCTATGGTACTTAGGAAACACATGATGGTGAATCATATTTAACACAACTCCTCGGAAGTAACCATATATTCTTATACTCTCTAAGAGTATTATGTCGATAATATTACCCACATATTGACCGAGTGGCGATTGATTTTTAAGACAGGGTAATAAATGATATTGTGTCTGTTCAACAATACTTTGTCTTTTAGGATACGCTACGCGATCGCCAAAATTCCCTCACTTTAAAATTTGTTGACTATCAGTGAGGCTATATACAGGATTACTATTTGATTTTTGAACGGAATTAGGTATTGTAGAGTGTGTTAGAACGAAGTTCGTAACGCACTATTATCAAGGGTTTGATGCCGTACTCTCTGTGCTAACACATCCTACAGATATTTTCTCCAAATCAAACCGGATTCCTATATACTGTAAGCTTCAATAATTGGTTCAAATGATATTTTGGGCGAGAAAGCGCTCTATTTCAAAGTTAAGATTTAGTGTATAAATGCTCTCTAAATAATGTCCATCCAGTCTCAAATTTAATTTGCTCATTGTGGATTTTCCAGTGTATCTGCCTGGGTAGTACGCCACAGCGTAAATAGAGCAACCATTTAAAATCTCTAAAAAGCCGATTCTATAATACTTTTGAATGCGTGAGTTTTGAATGCGTGACTTCCGCCTTGCGGTACTAGTCCTTTGTAAGCTTGTCGTTTAGCCTAAAATACTTGACTAACGTTAGTGCGAAACTGTAGCCTCAAACTACCCTTATCACTGCCTATAAGAACGTGGGATAATTTTCCGTAACCCTCACTAACACGTTGTTTTGCGTATATTCTGCAAAAATTGAGTAAAAAAAAGCAAATTAATTAACTATGGTTACTAGGATATATGAGAATTCACAGTTCGATGAAAGCACTAATGGGGTTGTTGTAATGGTCGAGCCATACAGCCAAAAAGAGCAAATTCAACAAGTTGTTTACCGCATTTTAGATGCCAATTTAGATCGCGCTCGTGAGGGCTTGCGAATTATTGAAGAATGGTGTCGATTTGGGTTGAATAATGCCCAGTTGGCTCTTGAATGTAAGCGGCTGCGGCAAGAGGTTGCTAAGTGGCATACCCCAGAATTGCGGGCGGCGCGAGATACACCAGGCGATCCTGGAACTGAGTTAACCCATCCTCAAGAAGAACAACGAGCTAGTATCAAATCGGTGTTGCAAGCTAACTTTTGCCGTATAGAAGAAGCATTACGGGTGTTGGAAGAATACAGCAAGCTTTATCAGCCAAATATGGCTAAAGCTTGTAAGCAGATGCGCTATGAAGTTTATACCCTAGAAAGTAGTTTAATGGGTCATCAGCGTCATCAATTGTTATGGCGATCGCGTTTGTATCTTGTTACTTCCCCACATGAAAGTTTGTTGAACAACGTCGAAGCTGCACTAAAAGGTGGATTAACGCTTTTACAATATCGTGACAAAACCGCCGATGATTCTTTGCGTCTGGAACAAGCCAGAAAACTTCGGCAATTATGCCATATCTACGGTGCTTTGTTCATTGTTAATGATCGCGTCGATGTAGCTTTAGCTGTCGATGCAGATGGGGTGCATCTGGGACAACAAGATATGCCTATTGCTGTTGCTCGGCAATTACTTGGTTCGCAGCGTTTAATAGGTCTTTCCACCACAAATAAAGAAGAAATGCAAGCAGCAATTGCAGAAGGTGTAGATTACATTGGCGTGGGGCCAGTTTATGAAACTCCTACGAAACTAGGTAAGGTAGCAACAGGTTTAGAATATGTCAGCTATGCTGCCAAAAATTGCTCAATTCCCTGGTTTGCCATTGGGGGAATAGATGCCAATAATATCAATGATGTGATCGATGCCGGAGCCGAACGTGTAGCAGTGGTGCGATCGCTCATGCAAGCCGAACAGCCTACCCTAGTAACTCAATATTTGCTCTCCCAACTCAATCGCATTAAACCAGAACTTTAAAAGAGTCATTAGTCATTAGTCATTAGTCATTTGTTATTTGCCCAAAGTGAGTAACCAATACCCAATTCCCAATGCCCAATTCCCAATGCCCGACACACATATTATGTCTAATGAGATTACCATTCAGGTAAATGGGGAAACCCATAACTGTTCGTTTCAAACTTCTTTACCTGACTTGCTCCAACAGTTGGGTTTTAACCCTCGCTTGGTGGCTGTGGAGTATAACGGCGAAATTTTACACCGCCAGTTTTGGCCACAAACAAAAGTGCAACCAGGCGATCGCTTAGAAGTGGTAACTATTGTTGGTGGTGGTTAGTGGGACTTAAACAAAAATTAAGCCCAAATGTAGCCTAAACTAGCTTTATAAGCGGCAAATACGTCACGGTTATGGGTTAACCAATCAAAAAAACGATAAGACATAGCTGTTCTAAAGGCTTCCAATGCTTCAGTAAAGGTGTTCAAAGGTTTGTTTGCCCACCTGCGTCTCAACCCTCCTGTCATTTGATGCCAAAGAATAAAAGTATAGGCACAGAAAACCAAGATAAAATGTCGAAGTAGACTTCTTTTATCCCGAACTTGATATTCTTTTAGCCCCAGCCATCCCTTAGCTTCTCTATAAAAAACTTCAACCCAATTTCTTTGAGAATAGGTATTAACTATCCATTCTGGTGTGACAGTTGATGTAGAAACATTGGTGATAAAATAATCAATATCAGTGGCTTCAGAGAAAGTCGAAGCGTTCATGACGATGGCAATATTTCGCTTTCCTTTCAGTTGTGATATCTCTATTTCTCTAGTTACTACCCATACTATTCTAGGTTTATCCAAATTTAATTGGATTTCTGTGAAAGCTTCTTTAGGTAAGCTCTGTGCTAATTCATCTATCCTAATTGTTTGTTGAATATTTTCTGATATATTAATAGTTATTTTTCGATTTTTAGCTACTCCTCCTAAGTATTTTAATTGTCTCTTTTCTAACTCTAATAAAAAGGATGTATTGTTGCCATATCCAGCATCTATAATTACAATTCCTGGTTGATATTTCCGTTCTATAGTTCTGTCTATTAACTTAATTGCTAGTTCAGTTTTTTTCTCAAATTCTGAATCTTGTTTACCTTCTGGTAAAGAATTCGCGTGCTGATATAACTCTATATCTAATGGCAAGCTTTTTCGTCCATCATATAAATGAGTTGTTACCACTACTATGCCATTATCTGTTTTGCCGATTTCTCCAATGTACTGCCTTCCCACTCCATCAGTAAAATTACCGCTTTTTCTGTGACCAGAATCATCAATTATTAAGCTAAATCCTCGACTAATTCTGGTTTGACTACACTGGTTCATAATCTCTAATCGAAGTTCATTGATCTTGGAGTCAGACCAAGGTGCTTCAGTTAAAAAGTGGTGCAATTGATGGTATTCAACTCCTATCGCATTCAAAGCGAGTTGAGACAGGTTTTTTCTCTCGCTTTCCCCCAATAATCCCCCTAAATAGTGCCTAAAACCTCTTTTTTGGGCTTTATGAGTAAACGCTTCATCAAAGCGATGACACCATTTTTCAAAACACGGGGGCATGGCTGCGGGAGTTGTTTCTTTCATTGGGTCTTACTTCAACGTAAAAGCTATGCTAGCAAAGCATTATACTCTATTTTTTCCTTCTATTTTGTTTAAGTCCCGTTAGTTAATTTGAGCCAGCAAGCCCAAATCCTTGAGGCTACGTCGTGTAATTTCGATGCGGGCGGGTGCATCCTCTGCTTTATCCATATCAAGGGTTGTTGCATGAGGATTGTGTTCATAAAAGCGGTTATTTTTTGAGTCGTAAATCAATATTGAGCCTTCACGCCCGAATTCTTAAAAGTGTCGCCCCAAATTTGGTGTTTTAACAGCGATCGTTGCTGGAGGTTCAGATGAGCTTGAAGCAGGTTGAGCTACAACATACATTGCCCCAAAAGTAATCACACTCAATACAGCAAGGCATACAATAACTGTAAATATAACAGCTTGCGTTCGGTAACGCCGAAGAGATGACCACATACTAAACAAGATATTTTTCATTGCATATTTCATGGAATCACCAGCAAGATTCTACACTGCAATATTGCTCATTTTC
The DNA here is from genome assembly GCF_003113895.1 of Nostoc commune NIES-4072. NCBI lineage: Bacteria > Bacillati > Cyanobacteriota > Cyanophyceae > Nostocales > Nostocaceae > Nostoc > Nostoc commune. The sequence continues at coordinate 5,645,630 of NZ_BDUD01000001.1, forward strand.
AAAGCTATTGATTATACAATTTAACTTGAAAAATTATACAAATAAGTTGGTAATGGCATGGCAATGCCATGCCATTATAATAAATATATATACAGGATTACTATTTGATTTTTGAACGGAATTAGGTATTGTAGAGTGTGTTAGAACGAAGTTCGTAACGCACTATTATCAAGGGTTTGATGCCGTACTCTCTGTGCTAACACATCCTACAGATATTTTCTCCAAATCAAACCGGATTCCTATAGCAGTCCTAAATCATTCGTGAATAATAAGCTCTCCGACTTCTCAAAGAAGTCGGAGAGTTAAACCTCTGGATTTTCACAACTCATTTGGGATTGCTATATCAAGGTTTTCGTGAATTAGTATTGTAGGTTATTTATCAATAGCACTTGTATTAATCTTACACAGAGGCGCAGAGAAAAGCGATAATTGCTTTGGCAGGCTGCTGGATTCTCACCAGAATTAGTTAAAGCAACATGTAAAATTTCTCAAAATACTCTCATCAAATAAAATTTAAAACTTATTTTAGCATTAGTGTGCGGAGGCGACTCTGCTTATATAGAAGCGATTTCTAGCCGCCTATATTATTTTTTTTAGAGAGTTATTAAACAGGTTTAAGGTGCTTGACAAAATTCTTGTAGCTTGGCAAAATTATCAATAATAATACAAAATTCAGAATTCAAAATTCAAAATTTAGAATCAATTAGTAAAGGATTCAAAACCGTTACTTTCTACTAAAGCACCAAATTTTTATGTTGGTGTGGGGCTTCAAACCGTTTATTGAGCTACCAGTGACACAGAATTAAATTTGTGAATTCTGACGACTGAATTATGTTTTATTAACTGAAGTATTTTTTGGAACACCATAATGCTGAAAACAACTTCTCAAACAGAAAAAGATTCTTTTTCTATTAGATTTGATGACCTTGACGAAGGTTCATTATCTGAACTAAGCTCTGACGAAGCCTCTGAAATTACTGGAGGTTTTCAAGTTCTCAATGATTCAGGTGAGACGAGAGCTTTTTATAATTTTGGAGCGTCCGTACTGGCAGAACGCCAAGTTTTACAACCTGGAGAAACTGGTGATTATGATGGAGAATATATTTTATATAATTCTTCAAGAACTTCATTTCAACCAAGATTGTCACGGAGACTTGCTTCAGATGACTTCGTAAGTTTTCGTCGGCAGGGAAATAATACCATAGTTCTTAATACTACTGGAATTGTCACTCTTGCCAGCACGCCAGCAGGGTCTGAATTTTAAGATTGGCTGCGCCCTTGTGGTTTCATAACTTGTCGGCGTAGCGCTTCCCATTCTCTCCAGGACTGTGGGAGGAGGCAAGGAAAGCTCGCCTCCTCCCCCTCTATTTGATTATCACTTCCCTTAGCGTACTTTGCGGTAGCCTGCGGCAAGCCTCTGCGAGTCTGCGTTTTCTTATTTATATTTTCACGAATCAAGTAGGACTGCTATATGGCTATAGCGGAAGTTTGCCTATCATTAAAAATTTGTTTGAGCAAATTGTCTGGTTAATTGACATGATAGCTGGATTTAACCCGTGCTTTAGTGACATTAGCTTTTGGCATTCGCTCAACGTGAATTCATTTTGCAAAATCGCGTTTATCCCTCTGATTTGTAAAGCGATCGATGAAGAGTTCTACGCTTGGCTAATTCTTTACCTTTACGGCCAAATTGCTCACGTAGTTGCTGATCTTTACACAACCGATTGAAAGCTTGAAACACTTCATAACCCGAATTGGGATTAACTAGTATTCCATTCTCTTCATGCTGAACTGTGTCTAGAACACCGCCTAAGCGAGGAGCAATTACAGGCTTACCGAAGTAACTCGCTTCTAAATAAACCATACCAAAACCCTCCATATTATTAGCTTTAGTATCCAATAAAGTCAGCATGGCAAATATATCGCAAGCAGCATAATAACCTGCTAATTCTCGCTCAGGCACATATCCGGCAAAGTGGACGCGCTTATCTACCCGCAAACGATGCGCCAGAGATTTTAGTTCCGATTCACTTGACCCTTGACCGCAGATTATATAGTGGACATCGACCCCAAAAGTTAGCAATAGTGGAATGTTATCAATTACTCGGTCGAAGCCTTTATGCTTTACTAGCCTCCCGATGGAGAGAATAACTATTGCTGATTCGGAAATGTTGTACGCCTGACGCACACGAACACGTAAATCATCAAGGCTACTGGGACTTGCTACATTATTGCCAAATTTTTCTGGTCTGATTACTGGGTTAATGACGTGGGTAGGAGTATCTAATCGGAAAGCAGTTCTAAGGTAGTCTCTTGTATGAGAACTGTTACAAACAATGCCTTCGGCGCGTTTGAGTGTTAATTTAAATAGCGATCGCAGCACGGGATTGTGTAAAGTACAATGAAGATCATTGCCGTGCAGATAGATAAAAAAGCGAATTGGTAAGAAATAACTCAATAGCAATAGCGAAGGGAAATCATAGCCGTGGCCCCACTCTATATAACGGTAGTGATAGCGAAAATAAAGTCTGATTGCTAAGACAAATGAGCAGACGATATTCACCCAAGGCTTCAGGATATTTCCCACAAAGCCACTACGCCAATATCTAGGATAAAACCAGCGATATACAGGAAACTGTTGACTTTGATCAAATACTTTGTCTCCTGAGCAACTAGCCGCCAGCACAATAACTCGTTCTGGATCTTGGAGACAGCGATTATAGATATATTCCCCAATTACAGCTTCTTTCGGCAGAAAAATCCGGGATATGACTAAGATATCTGGGTATGCAGCTTTGTCTCTAATTTCGGCTGTTAGTTGAGAAATATGTTCCATAATAAAGCTGATAACTTTACTTCAAATAATTTTTAGTTTATTTACAATTAGGGTTATTTTCAAAGCCTTAATTCTTATTTTATTTCTTTTAAAACGAATGTGGTAGACAAATTTGAAGCCGATTTTACAAAATTAGCCAGGAAGATTGTTTTTTTATTGTGTTGATTTTATTTTTGCTCCAAATTTCTCACTACTTGAGAATTTCTGTGCATGATGAACAATAAATAAAAGCTAACACTTATAACTTAATTGCCAAGTGAAGAACTGTTGCGAAAATTACTAGATTTGGCTCAATTCACATATAATATTTTGAATTTTCTAGGATATTGTGCCAAAATGCCAAAAATTTGGATAAGTATTTGAGAGCTATCTGGTGTCTGTATAGATTTACTGATAAGGATTACGGGCACTTTCTAGTCTTTTGTACAGCCGTAAATTCAAGGATGCTAAGTGTAGTAAATAGCACTTGCATTTTAATAATATTTTTTCACCTTGTGAGTAAATAAGTAGCGTGAAGTATTAAACCAATTCGCAATTCGCAATTCGCAATTACGTTTTGTGACGGGGATTTAGACCCCGACACAAAACGTGCTGCCTATCTTGCTGGGGACTTAAACCCCCAAAGTTCGTTAAAAAATTAATCAAAATAATTATTAAAAATTAAAAGCATCTGTATAATTCCAGACTGTAGCCTGAAAGTGGTAGTCCAAAATGTAGCAACAATCGTCCGTAGACATCGCAAATTTATCGAGGAAGACAGTTATTGCATAGGGCAGTTCGAGCTTACGGAAAACTGCCCCCTGTTCCCTTAAAGTAATTGTGAACATATCTTAAGGTACGGTTCCCCAGTCGAGAAATCCCCCCTGCGATCGCTGCCTACCCAACAGAAGACGCGGTAGATTAAATATGTAGCCTTTAAAAGTAAATGCTACGTGTGCTACAAAGCAAGCTTTTACGGGCTGGCGTTAACGACAGATTGAAAAACTCCTACCAGCATGGAGAGAAATCATAAATAATTCAGTTTTCCAAGCGATTGTATTATGCGTAAAAAACTACAACAAACCATCAAACCACTGTTAAAAAGCTTGTTAGCGCTAGGACTTGTGTTAACTTTGGCTCTTAGCCACGCCGATGGAGCATTAGCGGCCCGCAGTGGGGGTCGAATCGGTGGTGGCTCCTTTAGAGTACCTTCGAGCCGCACCTATACACCGCGCACATACTCACCTCCTGGCGGAGGCGGATACTATCCTGGTGGTGGTTTTGGTGGTGGTTTTGGCTTTCCCTTCCTACTTCCTTTCTGGGGTATTGGGGGAGGATTTGGTGGTCTATTTAGCATCTTAATTTTCTTTGCGATCGCTAATTTCTTATTGCAAACTTTCCGCCGCGTCTCTGGCGGTGAAACACCAGAAGCAGATTACACCAGTAACTCTCCGGTTTCTGTGACTCGTTTGCAAGTAGGTTTGCTAGCTCAAGCCCGTGAATTGCAAAATGAACTCAACCACATTGCTGAAACTGCTGATACCAACACCCCAGAGGGGAGAGCAGAAGTTTTACAAGAAGCCAGCCTAGCTTTACTCCGCCATCCTGAATACTTTGTGTATGCAGGTGGTGGTACTCAACAAGCCAGTTTAAATTCAGCTGAAAGTCAGTTTAATCGGCTGTCATTGGCAGAACGTAGCAAGTTTAGCGAAGAAACTATTTCTAACGTCAACAATCAGCTAAGAGGGGCCCTTGCCAAAGATGCTTTACCTCCGGCTGGTGAACTCGACAACCCCACCCGCCTATTTACCGAAGGCCCTGGTGAATACATTATCGTCACCTTGCTGGCGGCGACTTTAGGTAAGTTTGAAATTCCCACAGCGATTAACAGTGCTGATGATTTGCGTCAAGCTTTGCGCCAAATTGGTAGTATCCCCAGTGAGAAACTTCTAGCAATTGAAGTTCTTTGGACTCCGCAAGCTGAAAATGATACCCTAACATCTGATGATGTACTGGCAAATTATCCTGATTTGAGACTTGTTTAATTTCTAAAAAATTTCGCGCTTTAGTGCAAAGAAAGAACTTGGCATCTTGGCGCAACGAATAAGTTACCCTTTGAGGTCAATAATTAGAAAACCGTTTGTCAATGACAAGCGGTTTTTTGTATAACTTAGATATGGAAGGAATTACGCACTGAAAAGTGAAACCTAGATCCTTTAATCCCCTTTAGAAAGGCGAGAACCCTAAAAGTCCCCTTCTTAACGATGTTGGGGTATCTCTGATACCTAAGTCTTATATACTTAATTTTAGAAAAATTATTCTTAGCCAAGACTTTGGTAGTATTATCAAAATGCATTATACGTAAAGTGTTATCTTATGCCTAGTGTTGAAGCCGACGAAAACCGAGAGCATCGCATTAAAACAGAGATCATTGTAGATGCTGAAGATAAAGAAGACCGGGCCATGGGTTGGTACTATTACCTCGAAGAGGTTCTGAATTTTCCCTTTATGGCTAAATGGACTAAGAAGGGACGCAAATCAGGTTCTACCGAGGAGAAACCAGTGGAAGTGCTGGGAATGGCCCCAGATGATGAGTGCTTGAAAGATATGCTTGTAGAAGTGGCTTACATTAATGGTAAAGATGATGATGTATATTCTGCAAAGTTATCTGAAATAGCAGCCATTGATGCTGACAGCGAAACTGAAGAAGCGATCGCAGATTGGCTCTATTGGATTGCCAGAGGATATAAATTTTAAATTCTAGGATAAATATCGAATGACGCGGCAGGGATTGCCAGCAGCGACAACATTCTCAGGTATATCTTTGACAACTACACTGCCAGCACCAATGGTTGTGTTATCACCAATGGTTACACCTGGACAAATAATTGCACTGCCACCAATCCACACATTATTACCAATGTTAATTGGGGCAGCTAATTCTCTTCCAGAGAGACGAATTTCTGGCTCTGTTGGGTGATAAGCAGTATAAATTTGCACATAAGGAGCGCATAAGACATTTTCACCAATATGAACTGTATTGCAGTCTAAAATTACACAGCCATAGTTCATATACAATCTGTCACCAGCGAAAATATTACTGCCATAGTCACAGTGAAAGGGCGGCACAATTGATATTTTGTCACCAAGCTTTCCAAATAATTCTTGCAAAATTTGCTGCCGTTGCTCTTGCTGTTCTTCGGTTGTAGAATTGTAACTTCGCAACAGACGGCTAGCTCGCTTACTTTCGGCAGCCAATTCTGGATCATCCGCCAGATATAATTCGCCTGCAAGCATTTTCTGTTTTTCGGTTTTTTCCATGACAGACTTATGTACTTTCTCGATTGCGATCGCCCCTTTAATTTTGTAGATTAAAGGATGCTTTATTGATGAGGATATCGTTTTGAAATCTAAGTGTAACACTCCAGTATGGATTGATATCTCTTCTTTGAGATTCGTAATCAGTCAAATAAACATCTTGATCGTTCCACTGGTAAATCTTTTCATGTATTTGTCCATCAGCAGAATCGATATTGTTTTCATAAATCAAGATACCATCCCAGCCTAGAATGGAACGAACTTCATCATACGACATGCCTGTAGATATAGAGTTATATAAATTTTCCCTGATTTCAGATGACAATTTTATCTGTTTAATCTGTATAGTCTCATTACTATTTTGATTAAAGACTTTGAACATAGAGTTCATAAAGAAGGTAGGCATCTGAGTAATAGAAGAAACTTTATGGGAATAGATAAACGCAATCCATGCTAATAAAGCAACAGCTAACAAGATTAAATATTTCATAAAAAAAGGGTGGAATAACCACCCGACAATTTTCTCCAATAATATCAAGTAGGGTAATAACTAACGAATCCCTGCACTGCTTTCGTGGGTGCTAGTGTATGAATTCATAATAGTATTGATTGTACCCCATACTCTAGTTGTCATCTTTTCGTGAAAACTACCATTTAGTTCAGAACCACCATTATAAACAGTAAAATCTTTAAAATATTCTCCGACTTTACCATTGTTGTATTCGGCTTCAACCATACCATCAATATAAATCTTGTCAGATGAAGAACTGTAATCTTGAGTACGATTTGAATTGGTTACAGTATCAATGTTGAAATTAGTCTGTGTTCTGCCCCCCTTAATTGTCCACTGGTTCAAAACAAAAGTCTCACCTGCTAAAGCAGGGCTAGTAAACAAAGTAGCAAGAATAGCTAAACCGAGAACTTGCTTCATTACTTTGTCCTGATTATAAATTAGTTGCCTTTGTCACAGAAACTAATCTCGCCAAAGGAACTAAAAGAAGTTCCAGGGTGGATTAACCACCCTAGAATGTTTTCTAATTACATCAAGCACTATTAAGAATTAACGAACACCTGCGCTGGTTTCGTGAGCATCAGTATATGCGTTAGTTGTGGTCTTAATAGTACCACCAACGGTAGTGTAATTAGTTTCACTGTATTTACCATACAGTTCAGCACCTGCTGTATGAACGGTAAATTCATCAAAGGAAATTGTTGAAGCACCACCATATCCTTTGCCGGCATCAATATTACCATCGATGTAAGTCTTATCAGCCCAAGAAGTATATTTTTCATCCCGATTTGAATAAGTCTTAGAATCAAGTTTTAAATCGGTATTTGTTACACTATTACTCCATGAATCTTCGTTACGCACAAATGTTTCACCAGCAAAAGCAGGAGTAGCTAATAAGGTAGCAAGAAGAGCCAAACCAAGAACTTTTTTCATGAGTTTATCCTCGTTGTGAATTAGTTGTCTTTTTCAGTCTCATTTTTAGGTAATTCTTGAGACTGGAACCTCGGAAGTTTGTTAGGTTCATTTGTATTAGTTCTGTTTATAGCAACCCCTTTACAGACAGCAGAAATAGTAGGAAAGCTGTCGGGGTTTAGTTGGATACCAGCACCGATTAGTTCAGCACAGGCTCGAGCATTGATAATCTCTACATCATATTGAGTCTTACGAGAAATAGTTTCAGCCATTTGTTTGCAAGTACTCTCTAAGCTTCCACCCAAAGGGAAAACTATAGCAGCATTCACAGCATAAGAGGCATTGTTAGAGAAACTAATCCCGTCATAGGAACTCAAAGCAGTCCCTAATATTAAAGATGGTCGCGGACACACAACATTTATTCCAGCTACTCCTTGAATTTTATAAGTAGCCGATTCACCAAGGTTGTAAACTCCTGTTTGATTAATTGCAGCAGAGTTCCGTTGTTGATTATCAAGAGTCTGCTCTTGATTAGGCTGAGATTGAGAATTAACAGAGTTAGTGACAGATTGTGCCTGGGCTTCGAGATTTATACTAACTACTCCGAGTAGACATAGTAAGGAATGGTTAGTAAATAGTCGTAGAGCTTTTTTAAACATTTGAAGTTTTTTAGATATTGCAAAGGAAGGGTGTTAAGAGTCATGGATTAAGTAACTTGGCAGAATCAAACAAAACTAAGAAAGATAAATTCAATAAAAATTGTCTTTCTTCTTACCTCCTACCTCCTACCTCTTGCTTCCTGCCTTATCCCAACGACAAATTTTTACGCTGGTCTACTTGGTTGACTAATTAGGTGCTTTACCTTATTAAAACAAGTAGTATCTGCCACTTTATTTGTTTTTAAAAGTGTTGATGTTTTTGAACTTTTGCAGTTCGTTATTCATCACAAATCAATATTCTCAAGTTTCCCAAAAAAACGCGAGGGGGGTTTTGTGGGGTTAAATGTAAAACTAGCAAATATTAATAATTATCAAGTAAAAATCAATTTAGATATAAATAGTAATAAGCTAAAAAATTTAATTTTTAAAGCAATAATAATAAAAGTTTAAAGATAAAATAAAGCTTAAATAAAAATTTTGAAAACTTAGCCAAAAGAAGCTACTTTTTTAAAGATCAAATGAACTTTATCATAAATTAGTTCATACCTTGTATCATGACAAATACTTAGATAAACAATATTTCAATCATTTAAAGTTCATAAACTTTATATGACTCCTATTTGGCTTTTGAAAAAACGTCCTACTCCTTTACCTCTCTTCTCTCGTGTTCCCTATCTTCACGAGTAAGTTGATAGATCATCAAATCAGATTGCTATACGAACTATTAAGAATTCAAAATTACTGTACGCCTTGTCGCAGCCTCTAAGGAACTGCCGTGAGAACTCTGGCAACGCAGTAGCTCCCTTTAATTTCCGATAATTAAACATCTACATAAAATTCATCAGATTAGTTTAACCTATGAACATCCAAGAGTTATTAACTATTGCGGATAAAGTGGTATCGAAATCATCTGGCAGACACTTGACTGATTTACAAAGTGATTTGTTAAAAGCATCTTCTGAAAATCAGACATACGAACAGTTTGCCAACGATCGCGGCTACTGCCTCGATTATATAAAGAAGGATGTAGGGTCTACGTTATGGCAATTGCTATCTCAAGCATTAGGAGAGAAAGTTACAAAAAAGAACTTCCGCCAAGCGTTAGAACGATATCAACAGGCTGAAAAATTTGTGAGTTATGACGAAAAAGAAAAACAGCAATATTTTGGCATCTACCTGATGTTTTGGCTTTTTAAGGAAGCACAGAAGAATTCGACAACCTTTGAGAATCGATACTACAGCATAGATGCCGAGTAATACTGCTGTCTTAGAATTCAAAACTTCACTAATTGAAAATTTCAAATACTTATGTCAGATGCTTTTGGGCCATATCAAGAAGGATGAAAATAATCGTAAATTTCTTGAGCCAAACGCGGGCCGATTCCTGGAACCTCAGCAAGTTGTGTGGGTGCAGCTTGCCTAATATAATCGACTGAGCGAAAATGCCCTAGCAGCTGCTTTTGTCGATGATGTCCTAAGCCAGGAATTTCATCTAAACGCGATCGCTTCAATTTATCACTGCGTTGCTGACGATGAAAAGTCACTGCAAATCGGTGCGCTTCATCTCGCAATCGCCGCAACAACTGCACCCCTGCTTGTTCTGAATCAGTTGTTAAGGGTTTAGATTCTCCCGGTAAAAAAATCTCTTCTCGCTGCTTCGCCAGACTCACAACTCGCAAGTCTTCTAATAAATTCATCTCTTGCAAAACGGCAACAACTGATGATAACTGACCTTTACCACCGTCAATCATGATTAAATCAGGCCAATCTGGATTACCCAAACGTGACAACTGTGGATCGTCGCCATATTTACGGAACCGTCGCCCAATAACTTCAGCAAGACTAGCAAAATCATCTGAATGTCCCGCCGTCACCGTGGGATTTTTGATTTTGTAGTGGCGATAATGTTGTTTAGCGGGTAAACCGTCGATAAACACGACTTGCGAAGCTACTGCATTTGACCCTTGAATATGAGAAATATCATAACCTTCGATGCGGTGGGGTACATCGGGTAAATCGAGAATTGCTGCTAAATCTTGCATCGCTTGGTCATTGCGATCGCCTAGTTTTTGCATTCTTTGCAATTCATACTGGGCATTTCGCTCTACCATCTCAATTAATTCTGCCTTAGTTTGCCGCAAAGGAGTCAAAATTGTGACTTTTTTCCCTTTGCGTTGAGTTAAGACATCCGCCAATATCTCGCTATCTGGTAAATCATGCTGTACCAAAATCTCTAAAGGTATTTCCACTGAGTCAGCAGTTTGGTAATGTTCCTCTAAAGCTCGTTGTAAAATAGCTCCTGGTTCTGCATGAGCATCCGCCACAAAGGCCAAGCGTCCTACCAATTGTCCAGCGCGAATCTGGAATAGTTGAATGCAGGCGTATTCTTCGTTGGCTGCCAGTGCGATCGCATCCCGCGAAACTGTATCATCTGGTAAGGAAACTTTTTGATTGGCTGTCAGCGACTTTAACCCAGAAATTTGGTCACGAATCCGCGCTGCTGACTCAAAATTCAAGTTTTCAGCTGCTGCATTCATCTGTTGAGTCAAAATATCAATCAGTTCTTGAGTTCGCCCTTGAAAGACCATCGCTATTTTTTGCACAATTTTGCGATATTCTTCTGGTGAAATCATCTGTTGACAGACACCCGGACAACGCCCTAAATCATAATTTAAGCAAGGACGGTCTTTGAAAAGTGGTTGAGGCCGTTGTCGCTGGGGAAAGATTCGCTTACACAGGCGGACAATTTCTCGTAAAAGACCAGCATCAGTATAAGGCCCGTAAAATTTATCCTTTTCTTTGCCGAATTGACGTTTACGGGTAATAAAAATTCGCGGATAATCTTCTGACCAAGTGATGCAGAGATAGGGATATTTTTTATCATCTTTGAGCAGCACGTTAAAGTATGGCTGGTGCTGCTTGATCAAATTTGCTTCTAGGGCTAAAGCTTCGGCTTCGGTATCAGTGACAATGAATTCAATTTCTGCCACCAACTTCACCATCGTGGCGATGCGTTCACTCTTGTTGTAGCCATCCCGGAAATAGGAACGAACACGCGATCGCAACTTACGTGATTTACCTATATATATAATGCGATCGCTACTGTCCCGCATGAAATAAACCCCCGGTTCCGGTGGAATTTCGGCTAGACGATTTTCCAGTCGTTCTGGCTCTTTAAGCAGTGGTAATATTTGATTAGATATTGTCACAACCAAAATTAGGTAATCTTTCTCTATTTTAAGAAAAATTATTTAGGACTTACGCAAAAATTGCTAAAAAGCTTAATTTCTCGAACCGCCAAGACGCCAAGAGCGCCGAGAATTCGTAGAGTGTGCGTAAGTCCTATTATTTTTTCGTGCCGATTTAAAAAAGTATTTATCAAGTAAATGTAAAGTAGCTAGTACCGCAAGGCGGAAGTCAAAGGTCAAAAGTCAAAAGTCAAAAGGATTATGGAATCAGCTTTTTAGGGATTTTAAATGGTTGCTCTATTTCCGCCGTAGCGTGCTAGGCTTTTAGTCTGCACAAAGAGAAGTATGTAGGCACTTCTGCGTTTTCTTGCAGGGTGGCTTAGTTTCCGAAGATAGCGGGCGCACCATCTCAATTAACATGACTTGGGGCAAAATCCCTTTGTTAAAGGTAGACAACACTACTGATAGTGCTTCATGTCGTTAAATTTGATTACTTGGTTTGTCATCCAAACCCTGTAGACACCCATTAGCGCAGTGGCACGTTAGCCTAGCGGGGCAAAGCCCAGTCCAATTTCGTGTTTTTTTGAAATTCTCAGAATATAAACTTGGCTTTTTGAATTTATAATTAGCATTTTAAAATCAACAGTTATTTATTATTCCAAAATTATTTATTATAAAAACTATTTTTTCTTCATCTTGTTAAAATTATCTTTTTATTATTAAAAGGAATTAAAATTTTTACTATTGCTTATATAAATATTAGGCAAAATTAGACAAAATTTATTCTTAAACAAGATTTTTGGATTTCATTTGAACTGATAATATTAAGCGATTTAACGGATTTAGGAAGTTAAATTTACGAATATCATTAGAAATATAGCCATTACAATCAATTCAGGCAATAGTTAAAGTATGAATCTGCAAGAGTTTGAAGGTCAATACCGGGAAGCTATGGCTGAAACGCTCAATGATCTGCAAACAGCAGCTTTGTTGTTAGCGCAATTACAGCATAAAATTTCAAAAATTGGCAGTTCTGTACAACATATTAGTGAACGAGTTGAAGAGTTTATTGCAGACCAAAAAGCTGAATAAAGGCACGCCCAGTAGAAAAGTTTATTTGTGGCAGCAAGTCAACTCTTCTTCAATCGTAAGTATAAGATCCTTGAGTTTTATAGGTTTGACAAAATAGCTGCGTGCGCCCAAACTTAGAGCTAGTTCTTGATCCGCTTTAAAAGCAAAAGCTGAAACCACAATAATAGGTATTTTTGACAAATCAGGTTTTTCCTGGACTTGTTTTAAAAGTGAATAACCGTCAACATCCGGCAATTTCAAGTCTAATAACATTAAATCTGGCTGAAATTTTTCTATAGTCGAGAAAAAAGTAGAGCCTTCTGATAAGCTTTCGACATCGTACCCACAGTAAATTAGATAGTCACTCAGTAATAATCTATTGAGATAATGGTCTTCAACTAGCAAAATTCGTTTAACTTTCTGTGACTGCAATGGCTGATCTATATTGAATAATTGTGTTGTCATTGCTACCTATTATTTGATTATCTTTAAAACCAAACTATTATTAACATATACGAAAAGCCTAGTGTATTTAAACTGTAAAACCAAGAGAAATTTGATTTATGTAATCTAGTAAAAGATATAAACAAATTAAATTTAGCTACACTCTAATACTTCAAAATTAGTATATCAGATAATAACTTAAGCTTTTGGTTTTTAAATTATAGTTCAGATAAACAGCTACTTTTAAAAATTGGATTATCCAAGCCTTATTAGTAAAACTATTTAAGTAATACTATGCTAATTCATAGCATTAAACAAAATATCTATTACAAATTTATTGGTAGAGGCATATAGCTGTAAACCCTTATAATCGATTAATTTGTGTGCAAATATTTTTATAAACAGTATAACCTAGAAGCTTAAATAAGCTTATAACTTGAAGGAAGTATTCATAAAAAAAGGGAGGTGTTAGCTCCCTTACCTATTTGTAGTTTTGAACCCGCAATCTTAAATAGATGCTTTTTTAAACTTGCGTTGAGTAACAAACACACCAGCAACACCCAACAGACCAAGCATTACGGATGGTTCTGGGACTGCTGCGGGAGGTACACCTTTGATAGTGACTTCATAATTACCACTATGGGATATGTGATCGCTTAGTTCAAGTAAACCAGAGTTGGTAGCTTTAAAGCTATACAAGTAATCAGTTTTGCCGTCATAAGTGTATTTGACAATTTCACTTGCTTGTAATGAAGGTGGAAGTAGCTTAGATAGGTTAGACGGCAATCCTAGAAGGGGTATTATAAGGGGTGTGGCATTTAAGTGACCTGCTAAACCAATACTAATTAAACCACTAGTGTCATCTTGATTGACATAGGAAATATTCGGGTCACTAAAGCGTTGAAATCCCCCATTTGTAAGAAAGCTGTTAAACAAAGTCTGTTGAGTGTAGCCGGACGCAGCGAGTAAAGTACTAATGGTACTATTAGAATTTAGAGCCTGGTTAAACCAGGTGTTAGCTAAGTTATTTAATCCATACGTCGTAGTTGTTTGACCGACTCCAAACCAGTCATCAGAAGTAAGGCTGCTTAGAGTCAGGGTTTTCCCGCCGATTGTACCTGTCAAGGTGGTGTTTTTGGTAAAATCAAAACCAGCTTGTTCACTACTAGCAGCTAGCTCCACATTTCCAGTGGGACTGGCGGCGTTACCACTTAGAACTTTTTGTACATTTTCACTAGTATTTGCTACTGTGAAGGTATTTGTAGCATTGGAATCATAGACTAAATAATCACTGGCTGCTGTTCCACCAATAGTAGCACCGATGAGCGTTCCAGCCTGGGCTGGTACAGTGACAACGCTCACACCAATAGCCATTGAGGCACCAATTAAAAGTTTCTGAAAAGTCATTTTCATTTTTTCAAGTCTCTGTCAGTTTGGAAGTTAAGTTTTAAACTACTGCCGTTTCTAAGCTTGGGCTGTCTTGACTACAGGCTTTTTGGCAATACAACTCTTTAAAAGTGCCACCTGCATTCTTAGAAATTTTTGGTATCTGAGCGTACAAACCAAGTTTAAGAAACGGGGAGACTTGATTGGGTAAAGTTCCTGCTGTTATCAATAAAAAGATGACGAATCTTTTGATGTTATTTTACGTCTTATTACGTAATATGATAATTTTCAATAGTTTAAAAAAAACAACTAAATAATTTCCAATTCAGTATAGTACGGTTATTCGTAAGAACGCAAAAATGTGCGCCACTACCTCTAGGGCGCGTGTTATATTCATAGACTTTGCTACAAAAAATTTTTGGTGTTGAGCTTGAGAAGAAATTCAATAAAGGAACTGGGCAATTCTTTCCACAGCAGTTTCTAACAAAAGTGGCTCATGCACCAAGGCAAAACGGACATATCCTTCTCCAGATTTGCCAAAGCCAGCGCCTGGGGAGACTGCTACACCAGTTTGTTTGACTAGCTGGGTACAAAATTCGATGGAGTTTTGACTCCAGTGTGAGGGCAGTTTTGCCCAGATGTACATTGTGGCCTGGGGAGTGGGAACATTCCAGCCAATGCGGTGTAAAGCAGTGATGAAAGCATCACGGCGCTGCTGGAAGGTAGCAACAGCAGATTTTACCCCAAGTTGAGGGCCAGTTAGAGCTGCGATCGCACCATTCAAAATCCCCCGATACTGATTAAAATCAACGGCAGCTTTTACCTGACGTAAGGCGTTAATTAACTCGGCATTACCGATGGCGTAGCCAATGCGGAAGCCGCCCATATTGTAGGACTTGGAAAGGGTGAAAAATTCAATAGAGACGCTTTTATCTGGATCAGCTTGCAGAATTGAAGAGGCTAGGGATTGGGTATTAAGAATTGGGGATTGGGAAAGATTTTTTCTATTTCTTAATTCCCAGTCCCCAGTCCCCAATCCCCAGTCTCCACTCTCTCCAAATACCAAATCTACGTAGGGGAAATCGTGAACCAGCACAAGATTGTGTTCTTGACAAAAGGCGACAGCTTCTTGGAAGAAAGATAAAGGAGCGATCGCAGCTGTAGGATTGTGAGGATAACTTAATACCATCATCCGCGACTGAGCCAAGACTGGGACAGGAATATCAGCAAACACTGGTAAAAAATCGTTTTCTGCTCGTAGTGGCATCGGGTAGATTTGACCACTGGCTAGGTAGACTCCCCCCGCATGGGAGGGATAACCTGGATCGAGCAATAGGGCAAAATCCCCTGGATTGAGTATTGCTAAGGGTAAATGGGCAGTACCTTCTTGAGAACCAATTAGAGGTAGTACCTCAGTTTGAGGATCGACTTTGATGCCAAATTTTTGTTCGTACCAGTTGGCCGCGGCTTCACGAAACCCAAGAGTTCCGTTAAACAACAGATAGCCGTGGGTACTGCGATCGTGGAGAGATTGGGCGATCGCCTCAATCACATGTGCCTGGGCGGGTAAATCAGAAGACCCCAGTGACAAATCAATTATTTGTTGTCCACCGGCCAAAGCGATCGCCTTGGCTTTGTCCATATCGGCAAATACATTAGATTGCAGGGGTTGTAAACGCTTTGCAAATTGCATGTTAGTCACTTGTCCTTTGTCATTTGTCATTTGTCATTTATCCTTTGTCCTTTGTCAAATGACCAATACAACTTTTGGAGAGGCTACGCCAAGGGCAACGCTCAGTACAAGTGAGCAATGACCAATGACCAATGACTAATTATTATTTAAGTGGGTATCTAAAAGTTCGAGTAATTTATCTTTACCGATGACTCCCTCGGTCGATATCAAAACTTCCTGGCCTTGAAATAGTCTGAGGGCGGGTACACCTTCCACTTGGTACTGCTTAACAGTGAGTGGGTTAGGGTCAATTTCCATTTTAACGACTTTGAGGCGATCGCTATATTTGCTAGCAGCTGAGTTAATCAGGGGGGACATTAATTGACAAGGCCCACACCAGGAAGCCCAAAAGTAAACTAATACAGGCTGTTCAGCTTTTAATACTTCTGTTTCAAACTCAGCATCAGTTATGGTGATTACAGCCTTACTCATTGCAGTCTCCATCAGGTGGCGATCAAAGTTGGCACACACAATACTTTATCCCAAAGTCGTCAATAGTTTATAGTCAATAATTCATAGTTATTTTGACTGTTAACTATTGACTAATGATGTAAAATCCCACAACCAACAGGTGTGGGACTAGCTCAAATAAGTTTTCTGCCAATTTTACAATTGATCCAATTGCTTGCGTAGAGAATCCAACTCGGCATCAACCACTTCATTAGATTTAGGAGCAGTGGTTTCTTGTTGCGGTGGCAGTTGCGCTTGATTTTGTGGAGTAGCGGATGGTAACATTTGCGCTTTTAAAGCTGCCAATTCATCATCAACATCGCTACCACCTTCCAATTGGGCAAATTGGGTTTCTAAATCTGCACCTGCTAACTCTCCTAGTGCCTGGGCCCGGGATTCTTGCATCAAGACTTTTTCTTCCATCCGCTCGAAGGCAGCCATTGCACTGCTGGTATTCATCCCACGCACCATGCCTTGAAGTTGCTCTTGGGCTTTGGCAGTGGTGATCCTAGCTCTAAGCATTTCTTTCTTGGTTTTAGCTTCAGAAATCTTGCTTTCCAGCTGGATTAAGTTGCGTTTGAGGGTTTCAACTTGAGTGCTTTGAGTGTCCAAACTAGCTTTGAGGGCGGCGCTGGTGTCCGTATAAGTCTTTTTGCGCTCTAGAGCTTGCCTAGCTAGGTTCTCATCACCTTTTTGCAGCGCCAGTTGGGCATTGCGTTGCCACTTATTGATTTCATTTTGGGCATCATTATACTGTTTCTCACTGCGTTTTTGGGAGGCGATCGCCTGTGCTACTCCCTGACGCAGCTGCACCAAGTCTTCCTGCATTTCCAGGATGGCTTGTTCTAGCATTTTTTCGGGGTCTTCGGCTTTGTTAACTAGGTCGTTGAGGTTAGAACTAACTACTCGCCTAATGCGATCGAATAATCCCATAACTTTGTTTTTCCTTGTTTGGTTTACGCTTTTTGTTGGACAGTGAGCTTTTTTATTTTTTAATAGCTACCTATTTCAATGTAATCTTTCCGGTTTGAATCAGTATCTTCTAACAACTCTTAATTGTTAAGATATCTCCAAAGAGGGGTAATTAGCAGAACTTCAACCAAGAGGTAGGGGGCAGGGGGCAGGGAGCAGGGGGCAGGGAGCAGGGAAGATACAAAAGAATTGGATTCGCCCTCGCCTGTTCCATTACCTTCCCGCTCTTTACGATAACCATATTTGCTTGAGTGGGAAATTCAGACCCATGTTCTCTCCCTCATTCCACGAAAGTTCTTGATGGGATCATTTCCCCCTGCCCCCTTGCCTGTTTTTCAAGAGTCCTGAGTTTTGGATAACTGCTGTTGGGGAGGCTGTGTGTTTTCTGCCCCGTTTAAGACCTGCACCTTCATCGCTGCCAATTCGGCATCTACATTAGTAGATTCCAAGGAAGTAAATTGTGTTTCCAAGTCGTCGCTACTGAGTTGAGCTATTGCTTCTGATTTAGCTTCTATCTGTAAAACTTTTTCTTCCATGCGCTCAAAGGCATTCAGACTGCTGGTGGCAGAAACTCCGCCGAGCATTTCTTGAAGGCGATAAGACGCTTCGGCAGAACGGGCGCGAGCAATATACATATCTTTTTTTGTTTTCGCCTCGGAAATTTTTAACTCTAGTGATCGCATATCCTTTTTTAGCCTAGCGACTATCTCGTTTTGCTGCTCTATCTGGGAAAACAGGGCTGTAGCGGTTTCTTTATAGGCTTGGCGCTTAGTCAAAGCTTCCCGTGCTAGAGGTTCGCTGCCTTGTTGCAGGGCCATTTGGGCGCGGCGATACCATTCTTCTGTTTGAGACTGAGCGGCGGCGGTCTGCCGTTCGGTGCGTTTTTGGGTAGCGATGGCTTGTGCTACACCCTGCCGCAACCGCACTAGATTTTCCTGCATTTCTAGGACAGTTTGCTCCAGAATCTTTTCTGGTTCTTCTGCACCGCCGATAAAACTATTAAGATTAGCTCGAATCACCCGCAGGATACGCTTGATTAATGCCATGTCGGCTCTCCATTCACGAAACCCGGTAATGATTGCCTAGTTAAAGTCCTGAGTATAATATTTTTTGTCATAGAGTAGTTTTGGAGTGCTGAGTGCCTAGTTAAAGTTTTGAGTATAATATTTTTTGTTTTAGGGGCAGTAAACAAACAATATTTTGTTTCTACCACTTAGCAGAGGCTAAACACCCCACTACTGCTAACAGAACTCAGCACTCATTGACTCAGGACTGTTATCTCATGGTATCGTAGATTTTTGCAACTTATGGCTGCTGAACCCGTGCCGTGATTCCCCTTGCCTGTAACAATTTCAGATGTTGTTCTACTTGCTTTTTAGTCTTAAAAGCACCCAAATAAACTAATTCTTTGTTGGGTGATAAATAAGCATCGGGAATTACTTGCCGTGCTGATGCCAAAGCCCCATCTTTATTATCTATCACTACATGATAGAACCCATCTGTTGCTGGTTTGATTTCAGCATCCAGCTTTGGTAAGGTTGCAATTGGCTTAGGTGAGGTTTTTGCCGTTGAAGTGGGAGGCAAATTCAGGGGAGGCAACGGCTGTACTGTCGGTACTGGTGCTAAAGCGATCGGATTTGTCGATTTTAGGGCTGTGTTAGGTTCAGGCAATGGCGCTTGAGGATTTGCGGGGTTTTGAGGAACGACTGGATTAGGCACTACTGCGAGGGTTGGTTGGACTTTGGGTTTTAAGCCAACTACATCATTGGGGTCTCTCACCTCAGGAAACTCTTGAGCAGCTAGATTTGGATACTTGGGTATAGATGTGCTTGGTGGTTGGATCTGAGGTTGGACATTACTCCCAACTTCCTGAGTATTTTCTGGTGTAGGAGACGAGTTCCCATTAAACAACTTACCTAAATTCCATTCTGGTAAGCTTTTAGGATTGAACACTATATAACCCAAGGTAAGACTCGCTACCAATAGCAGCAACATCGAGCCGATACCCATAGGTGATAGCAGACTATCGCTAGAACTGTTTGGTTTTTTGGTTTCTAGTTGTTCTTCTGTCAGACTTCGCAGCAGTGCTTCACTAGATTCCAAATAGTCATCTGGGTGCTTAGGGGTGTCATCTGGCTGCAAAAGGTTTTCGCTCTTAGTATCTTTAACGATTGCTGGCACTATGCTGCTACTAAAGTTGGGCGGCGGCGGGGGAAGTGGAGTTTGTGTTTTAACATAATCAGAGACGGAGGGCACCTTAAGATTATTTAGTTCCTCAATTTTTGGCATAGCTGACGCTGGGTTTTTTTGAGGATTCACAGCTAGAGAAGATGTCGTTGGTACGTCAATTTTTTCCGTAGCTGGCGCTGAACTTCTCTGAAGATTCACGGGTACGGATGTGGGTGACACGTTAGGTTTAATGACCGTGACTGATGAATGAGTTGTGCCCGATGTTGTAGGGATGGCAGTTAACGGCTGAGATTGACTGCTCATGTAAGTTGCAACACGAGGCTGCTTTGCTGCCACCAAACCAGTTCGCGTGCGTCGGTATCGAGCTAACTCTTGATCTAGCGGCACTTCTAAACTCGCTAGCGCTGCTGCTAGTGCTGGTTTCAACCCAGGTGTTTTAGACGATTGAGTACCGGAATCATTCAGGGGGTTTTGAGTCATGGCCTCTGTGCCTCAAACGTAGATTGCTGGAATTAACTGACATTTAGATATATTTGTGACAATAGTAGCGAAAATTATCTAAATAGATAGATTGGGAATTGGGCATGGGGCATTGGGCATTGGGCATTAGTTATTCTCTCTCCCCCATCTCCCTCATCTCCCTCATCTCCCCGACTCCCCACTCCCCATTTTTAACGATGTCGTTGAAATCAATTAATGATATTTTGGGCGTTCTAGAAAAGCAGGCTAAATGGCAAGAGCAACCATTTCAACGCCTGCTCAAGTTTTGGCCAGAAGTTGTTGGCCCAGTGGTTGCCGCAAATACTCGACCATTGTCGATTCAGCGCGATGTTTTGTCGGTAGCAACTTCTAGTGCTGCTTGGGCGCAAAACCTGACTTTTGGCCGTTCGTCTCTGCTTTTAAAGTTGAATAAAAACCTGGCAACACCTTTGGTTGATATTCGCTTCTCTACTGCTAACTGGCAGAATCCATTGGTGGAGAGAAAACAGCAACAAACGGTTTCGCCCCATGAGCATCCCAGTTATCTTGGTGATGAGATTAGCCGCCCTGATGTAACATCCACTAAGGATGTAAATGCTGCTTTTGGGCATTGGACGAAGATCATGCGATCGCGATCGCATGGCTTACCTCTTTGTCCCCAGTGTCAATCTCCCACCCCACCCGGCGAACTCCAGCGCTGGGAAGTCTGTTCTGTCTGTGCTGCTAAACAGTTTTAAATTGAAAGTAAAATAGTTTAGCGATTATTCTTTGAACAAAATTTATCCTCAAGAAACTTGCTGTTTCACATAAATATAATTTTAATTCTTTAGAAAAAATATTTTTTACTGCTAAAATATGTCTAATGTGGTATAAAAAGCAGACTATTTATCTGAATTTATATGCCTTTAGCTATCCTTAAGGAGGAAGTTAAAAGGCTAAATAAATCAAAAGCTTCAGTTTTAGTCTTGATCCCTAATAAGTTTTAGCCAAAAACCATAGGTAACCACTCTAGGAATTATTGAAAAATATAACAAGAATATAAAAATATCCTAAAGTTTATTTTTTCGTCGGGATCGCTGAAACCTATAGAAAATAATGGCTTTTTGGCATTTATCTGTCTTTATATATAGAAGCAAAATATAAAGATGAAATTCAGCCGGAAACGGCACTAAAGATGAATCCAAATGAAACCCATTAAATTTTTAGCATCTGCCTGTAAATATTGCCGTCATTACCAGCCAGAGGGTCGCCGTGGCGGAACGTGTCAGCAATTGGGAGCACCAGTTCAAGCAACTTGGAAGGCTTGCTCTTTGGCGCTTCCACCTTTTGCACCTTCTTGGGAAACCTTGGAGGATGCTTGGAGTTTGCCAGATGTAGCCCCAGTTTTAACATCTTCTCATTCTTTAGTCTCAGATTTAGACAATGCTGTTCTTGCCCCTATTGAGGAAATAGCTGCCTCTATATCTGAACAGCTAAAGACTAAAGCAGTCGTTATTTAGTCATCCATTATTACTGAACTAATTTTGTAGTTTGCTTAAGATAAGATTTTTTTTTAAGATTTTTAGTGCTGTAAACGTTGATATCTATAAAAATCGCACCTTGGTAGAGGGTGCGATTTTTGCAGTTTTAAGGTAACCAAGGAAAAGAGCGAAAATCTGGTGGACGCTTTTCAAGAAAGGCTTGTTTGCCCTCAGACCCTTCTTCTGTCATGTAGTAAAGTAGGGTGGCATTACCAGCAAGTTCTTGTAAACCAGCTTGTCCATCACAATCAGCGTTGAACGCAGCTTTGAGACACCGAATTGCGATCGGACTTTTTTCTAAAATCTCTTGTGCCCATTGAATACCTTCAGCTTCTAGTTGCTCGACTGGGACGACACAATTAATTAAGCCCATTTCTAGCGCTTGTTGTGCATCATATTGACGGCAGAGAAACCAAATTTCTCTAGCTTTTTTTTGTCCCACAACGCGGGCGAGATAGCTGGCTCCAAAACCACCGTCGAAACTGCCGACTTTCGGGCCAGTCTGTCCGAAAATAGCGTTATCGGCGGCAATGGTAAGGTCGCAAATTAAGTGTAGGACATGTCCACCACCGATCGCATATCCAGCTACTAAAGCAATCACCACTTTCGGCATGGAACGAATCAGGCGTTGTAAGTCCAATACATTCAAGCGAGGGATGCCAGTATCGTCCACATAACCCGCATGTCCCCGCACACTTTGATCGCCACCAGAACAGAAGGCATATTTTCCATCTGTATGTGGCCCATAGCCAGTAAATAAGACGACGCCAATAGTAGTATCTTCACGAGCATTACAGAAAGCATCATACAGTTCAAAGACTGTTTCAGGACGGAAAGCATTGCGTTTATGGGGACGGTTGATGGTGATTTTTGCAATACCATCAGTTTTTTGATACAGAATGTCTTCGTAGGTTTTGGCAGTTTGCCAGTTAATTTGCATTGTTATGGAGTGCGCTGTTGCTTCAAGAATTTTATCGCGGACGTAGGGACATGCGATACCTGCGGTGGGCTACGCCTACGCACTCCGTAAAATAATTATGGCTACGAATAAAGTTTCTCGAAGTGAAGAAGCATTTATAGACGCGCAAGTATATCAGAAGCGGTGGAAGAAGGAGTGCGATCGCTCCTCCTCCGAATGTTAAAACGACTATTTGGTGAAATTGCTGAGGAAAGTTAAAAGCATTAGCTGTATTTGATTTTTGAAAAAAATCAGTACCCTCCGAAAAGGCTTCTTGCCGACTCCCGACTCCCTGTCTACGCAAATAATTTCAAAAATCAAAGCGGACTGCTATAGATGCTTAAGCTGTTGAAATCTTTCTCCCTCAGACAAACCAAAGACGGTCATCTAACTCTCCTTTTTTATTTGTAAGCTATACTATTTAATTAATATTTAGCTAGCTCCAGCATTTCTACAGTTTTGTAGCGAGCAGTGAAGGAATACCAATCGAGGTTCCCACGTATCCAAGCATGAATTCCTAATATATATTTTGCCAATTCAGTATCTATTTCTTCTCCAAAAGATAGAATATTTGCTTCCAAATGTAACAACTTTTGTATTTCATTATCGTGCATTTTTGTAGCAAGCTTCATTGCTTCTTTTAAAGAAATTTTGTGTTGGCAATGTAATACAAATACTAAATTATGAACATGACCAGTTGCCAATTCTCTAGATAATGAAAAGATATCATTAGACCAGCCAAGAAGGTTATTTGTAATTTCATTAAGTTGTTTAAAAATATCCTGTTGTCGTAAAAAATCAGGAATTATCAACTGATTACAAAGTTCAATTAATGGCAAGGCAACATCTGCACCTGCGCTTAACCTACGCATTTCAATATAAGTGTCCATATCGGGTACAATTCCATCTACACGGTTATTTGCTTCCTCAAAACAACCGGATAAATATTTCTCAAAGCCGCAGATAAAATAATTTAACCATTTCAGGCTTGCTTTTTCAAGCATCCGTTCTCGTAAGTTACTTAAAGCACGACTAAGAGGTATATCGTGGCTTGTAACTTGTGCCCCTTTCAATATTTCTATAAATCTCTTGTGAAAAGCTTTTAGAGATTCAGGTTTTGTTTTCAAGTCTGATAGATCGCATTGATCATCCCAAATAAATAGCCAACTTAACCAGTCATTTGCTATCTTCAGCTCTTGAAAGTTGCAATAAGGATAGGTAGTAGCTGCCATCAAAAAGAATTTAGACTTGCAGAAACGCTGATAAGATGATTCATTTGCCAGAAGATTAAAACCAAGTACCCATTCAAGAGCATACTCTTCTAAAACATCAATATTTGTATTGATTTGCGATGAGAAAGGACAGAACAAATCGGCAGAAATTAATTTTTCCATAACCAATATAGTTATTAAAAATATCCAATATACATTTTTGGAAATAACTTCTTCGATACCAGTTTTGATGTATGCAGTTCAGAAATTATCTTTGCATCAAAATTCTGATAAAGAATATATAAATTTTCCAAGACTTAACTATTTATTGTTATTTCTTTTTCTAAAAAAGATATCCGAAATCATACTAAAATTAAATTTTAAAAAAATATTATTTACATAAGTAGGTGTTCAGGATAAATACAGATAACATGCTTACAGAGTCAGTAAGAGGTAAGTGGCAGGAATATTATTTCTATAAAAAATATACTACTTGTCTAAAACAACAAGAGTATTAATAACTAACTTCATAACGATCGCCTTTATAAAAAATATTGTTCAGTAGCAATATTAAATTCAATTAACACTACTTTTTTTAAAGGAAAAGGGTAATAATAACTAATTTCAAGCCAATCGCCTTCATGAAAGAGGATATTCATCTGTAGTCAAGATGAAGATTAACAGTGAACAGTGAACAGTGAACAGTAAACAGTTATCAGTGATCTATTTATCCCTGGGTTTAAGTCCCCCACAAAGAGGTGGAATGCGTTGGTGGCGGGTCTAAATCCCCCACCATACGCTTTCAGGACTGATAACTGATAACTGATAACTGATTTAATGACTCATGTTCATACTGTAGCGATCGCTCCTGCGGTCGCATAGAGTAATTTATTGTGAAAATGTTGCTGTTATCAGAGTTTTTGGGAACTATAGGATTATTAGGCTAAAGATTTGTCAGTCAGTCCGCCAATAAAGCAAAGGTGACTTAGCTGCGATCGCAGAGCCAATAGTGAATAAGTAACAAGGAGTTAAATTCAGTTAAATACATGAATTACAAGACAGATATAAAAACGTTTGATTTACCAGAAGATAGTTTCATTCTAGTGGTAGATGATACTACTACAAACTTAGAAATTGTCTTTAACATATTAACTAATGGAGGTTTTAACGTTACGACAGAAAATAATGGAGAAAATGCAATAAAGCAAGTTGAATATAATCCCCCTGATTTGATTTTATTAGATGTAGTGATGCCGGGTATAGATGGGTTTGAAACCTGCAAAAGACTGAAACAAAACTCATCTATTTGTGATATTCCAGTAATTTTTATGACGGCGGATTCTGATACTGACAGTAAGGTAAAAGGTCTAAATATAGGGGCAGTTGATTACATTACCAAGCCTTTTCATGAAGAAGAATTATTAGCTAGAATTAAAACCCATCTTAAATTACGAAATCTCACAAAAAATTTAGAAAAACGAGTTACAGAAAGGACAGCAGCCTTATCTAGGGCATTAAAAGACTTACAAGAGTCTCAACTTCAGCTTGTACAAACAGAAAAAATGTCTGCCCTTGGTGAATTAGTAGCAGGAGTTGCTCATGAAATTAATAATCCAGTTGGTTTTATTCATGGTAATCTTCAACATGCTTCAGCATATTTTCAAGACATGAGTAACATTATTAACCTTTATCAACAACATTATCCTAATCCTGTCCCAGAAATTAAAGAGGAAATTGCAGCAATAGATTTGAAGTATATGCTTGCCGATTTACCTAACTTAATTTCTTCTATGAAAGAGGGTGTTCAGCGCATTCGCGACATTAGTATCAGTCTGAGAAACTTTTCTCGAGCAGATAGCGATCGCAAAGTTTATTGCAACATTCATGATGGCATTGATAGCACAATCATGATTCTCAAACATCGCTTAAAAGCATCCGAGGATCATCCCGATATTCAGGTAATTAGAGATTATGATAACTTGCCAGAAATAGAATGCTTTGTCGGACAACTAAATCAGGTATTTATGAACTTATTAGCTAATGCTATTGATGCTTTAGAGGAGTCGAATGTAGGACGACCGTATGTTGAAATTGAAGCAAATCCCAATCAAGTTTTAATTCAGACTAGCCTCACTGAAAACAAAAAACATATTTTGATTCGGATTAAAGATAATGGCGTGGGAATGTCACCTGATGTCCAGCAAAAAATCTTTGATCATTTATTCACCACTAAACCTGTGGGTCAAGGCACAGGTTTAGGATTATCAATTGCTCGTCAAATTGTTGTCGAGAAACATGGAGGAACTCTGGAAGTAAATTCAGCACCAAGACAAGGTTCAGAGTTCATCATTAAGCTTCCTATCTGAAAATCATAGTACAAATAATTCTCCATATAGATAAATTTATGTTTAAAGCAGTAGTCGGTCACAGTAACGATCCAGATTCTCTATCAGCAGTTGAAGAAGTTATTCAGCAATGTATCACTTTTCTTGCAGGAGATATACCGAAAGCGGGGATTCTTTTTGCTGCAATTGACTTTGAGCATTCTCTAATTTTGCAGCAAATTCATCAGGCTTTTCCGGGGATTGAGTTGATTGGTGGGACAACAGATGGAGAAATTTCTTCAGTCTTAGAGTTTCAGCAGGACTCAATCACGTTAATGTTATTTTGCTCAGACGAAGTTGAAATTTATGCAGGAGTTGGACGCAAAGTTTCAGGTGATCCAATTACTGCAACTAAACAAGCTGTGGAGCAAGCCAAAGCCAAAAGTACCGCAGAGCCAAAGCTATGTTTAACTCATCCAGAGAGCCTCACAATTAGTGGTGTGTCTATATTGAATGGCTTAAAATTATCTCTTGGGCAACATGTGCCAATATTCGGTGGTTTGGCAGGCGATCAGTCAAGATATCAAAATACATATCAATTTTTTCAAACAGAAGTATTAAGTGATTCTGTACCAATTCTGATTTTTTCTGGCACAATATTGTTTTCCCACGCTGTTGCAAGTGGTTGGCATCCCATTGGTCAAACAAGTAAAGTAACTAAGGTGGATAAGAACATACTCTATGAAATAGATGGTAAGCCAGCTTTAGATTTTTATCATCATTATCTTGGTTTACTTCCTCCTTCAATGGAATATCCACTAGCAGTGTTTGATCAGAATGGAGAAAATTTTTATATAAGAGCACCTATTAGTTACAATCAAGAATCTGGTAGCATAACCTTTTTTGGAGATATTCCCGATCAAGCAGTTATTCAAATTTCAGAAGCAGCTTATGAAGATATTTTGGCAGCTTCCAAAGCATCATTCATGAATGCTTTAGATAATTATCAAGGTACAGAACCTAGTGCTGTTTTGTTCTTTTCATGTGTAGCTCGTCGGCAAATACTGGGTACGAGGGCACAAGAAGAGTATCAGAATACGAAAGTTCCTCTGACTGGCTATTTACCTGCCTGTGGATTTTATTCTTATGGAGAAATTGCTCCTATAGATCGAATTAGCCAAACGCAATTTCACAATGAAACTTTTGTAACTTTAATTTTGGGAAATCGGTAGAAGCTAATGGAAATTGTGGATTATCAAAAAGAGATTAAGGAACTAAAAAAAGCAAATAGAATTATCCAAAAGCAATTGGAGCGTTCTGAATCAGACCGGATAAAACTTGAAGATATAAATCAAAAAAAAGAATCTTTGCTTAGGACAGTAATTGAGGAGTTAAAGGAATATCAAAATAATCTAGAAGAAAGAAGCCAGGAACTAGAAATGATGCTTCTTAATCTTCAGATAATGCAGAATAAGATGTCTAGCTTGGGAAGTCTTGTTGCAGATGTAGCTCATGAAATTAACAACCCAGTTAGCTTTATAGCAGGTAATCTGACTCCGGCTCAAGAATATATTGAAAATTTATTACATCTGATAAACCTTTATCAGCAGACTTATCCCAAAGCATCTCAGGAAATTCAAAAAACAATCGAGTTGATTGACCTTGAATATATGCGTGAGGATTTGCCTAAACTAATTTCCTCGATGAAAGAAGGTACCGATCGTATTTGTAACATTAGCGATAGCTTGCGAATTTTCTCTAGAGCAGATACAGAACAAAAAGTTTTTTTTAACCTTCATGAAGGTATTGATAGCACTCTTATCATTCTCAAGCACCGTTTGAAAGCTAATAAGATTCGTCCTGATATTCAAGTAGTTAAAAACTATGGCGAGTTTCCTCCAATCAAATGTTTTCCAGGACAACTGAATCAAGTATTTATGAATTTATTGGCAAACGCTATTGATGCTTTAGAAGAGTCTAATTCTGGACTGAGTTTTGATACAATTAAGGCAAATCCCAATCAAATTACAATTCATACTAACCTAATTGAAGATACAAATCATGTATTGATTCGGATTCAAGATAATGGTGTAGGAATATCGGCTGATGTTCAACAAAAAATGTTTGACCATTTATTCACAACCAAACCTGTGGGAAAAGGGACAGGATTAGGATTATCAATCGCCTATCAAATAATTGTCCAAAAACATAGAGGAACTTTGAAAGTAAATTCTGTGTTACGAGAAGGTTCTGAATTTATAATCACTATTCCAATTCATTAAACTAGCAAATATATCAATTATTTAAGTTAATTTTAATAAATATAAGTGTTTATTTTGGTAGTAGTTCATAGTTACCAAATAATTTGTGAATTCGTAATTAATTACGGTTTCAGAAGAAAAAATTTTATGTATGTTGGAATGATTGCAACTAATAATCTGGGATATGCGAAAGTAGAATTGCAAGAAACCATAAATAAATATAATCATGATTTTTTAGTTATATTTTTTATATAAAGCCTGTTTTACTTCTGTTAGCGCAGTGGGGCGTAGCCCATTCTGACGCCTTGGCGGAGCGTCTCCCAATACGGTTCGGATAAGCATTTTTCACTTTCCTTGTGGTCTGGGGAAAGGGTAAGGGGTAAAGGGTAAAGGATGTATTGAAAACCAATACCTTTTCCCTTTGCCCTTTAACCGAACCGTATTGGAGCGTCTCCGGCTTTGCTCCTGAATTCTGCTGTAAGTTATAAATTTTATTTTTTATTAAAAAATATTAGAAACGCCTGTCTGCTAATGAGCAAACAGGCGTCTATTCAAGTAAAAAGTTTGCTTGAGACTCGGTTAAATCTTAGCGGTAGAATCAACTGAAGGTTGAGACTGGCTAACCGAATCCAACTTTGGTAAAAGCAGGGGATTTTCTGCTTTTACATTAGTGTTGATTGTTGCTTGCAAAATTGGAGTATTGGAGATGGAATTGTTCGCCAATGTAAACAGTGGATTTGACAAAATCCCTGCTATGGAAGTGGCAATTAATGTTACCACCAACCCGACCTGCAAAGGTCTTAACCCAGGCAAATCCCAACGCACTTGTGGATAATTCTTCACCGAGTCGGACATTTCATGGGGTTCTTTGACTACCATCATCTTGACTACACGAATGTAGTAGTAGATGGAGACGACGGTGGTAACTAAGCCCAGCAAGACTAACCAATAAAGACCTGCTTGCCAACCAGCCCAGAATAAGTAAATCTTGCCGAAAAACCCAGCCAATGGTGGAATACCACCCAAGGAAAGCAGAGAGATACTCAATCCCAGTGTTAAAAGTGGGTCTTTTTGATATAAACCAGAGTATTCGGCAATCTGGTCGGTTCCCGTCCGCAGTGAGAATAGGATGATGCAGGTAAAGCCGCACAGGTTCATGAATAGGTAAACCAGTAGGTAGAATATCATACTGGCATAGCCCGCTTGTGTACCAGCAATCAAGCCAATCATCACAAACCCAGCTTGGGCAATGGATGAATAAGCTAGCATCCGTTTCATACTGGTTTGGGCTAGGGCGACTACGTTACCCAAGATCATACTCAAAACGGCCAGAGCAGTGAAGACAAACCTCCACTCCTCAGCAACTAAGGGGAAGGCTGTTGTCAGCAAGCGGATGGCTAGGGCAAACCCAGCTGCTTTGGAACCGACAGATAAAAAGGCGATGACTGGGGTGGGAGCGCCTTCGTAAACGTCTGGTGTCCACTGGTGGAAGGGTGCTGCGGAGATCTTGAAGCCAATACCTGCGATCGCAAAAACCAGCGCAATCACTAAACCTAAAGATTGACCGATTTTAGCTGTGGCAATGCCATTAGCGATCGCACTTAGTTCAGTTTGTCCTCCAGATAGTCCATACAGCAGTGATACTCCGTACAAAAATACTGCCGTGCTGGAAGCTCCAATTAACAAGTATTTCAGCGCCGCTTCATTGGAGCGGGGGTCACGCTTGGTATAACCTGTTAACAGATAAGAGGAAATACTCAGGGTTTCTAGGGAGATGAAAATCATCACCAACTCACTAGCCCCGGATAAAAACATCCCTCCCAAAGTAGCACTCAGCAAAATAGCAAGAAACTCTGCTAAAGCGGTGCCGCTCTGCTCAACGTAGCGAATTGACATCAGTATAGTGGCGATCGCAGACAAGGCAATAATACCGCGAAAGACGATACTCAGGTCATCACTGTTAAAGCTACCGGTAAAACCGATGGGATTAGGAGAGTCCCATTGAAAATATAGGGCGACAATCGAAGCAAACAAACCTGCGATCGCTAGATATGCAATCCAGCGTGCGGATGTACGCCCCAAAATCAAATCAACAATCAAAACCCCCAAGAGGGTGAGAATAACAATCCCCTCTGGCAAAATCGTTCCAGCGTTTAGCTGGGATGCAATATTAGCAAAATCCATGAGATGTATAGGTTTTGGGGATTAGACATTAAGGCTAACTCTGTTCACTCTAGCAAGTTTTCTAATCCCCAGACTAGCTCTTTTAACAAGAGCTTAACAGCTTGGGTGCAGATGGCGGTTGCACCAATTTCAGGGGCTTACCAGCAGCTTTCTCAGTATCTAGGAATTTACCTAACAGCTTTCTTACCTTGTTTTTCAGGCGTGACCTTTAGCGAAGATCATAAATAATTATGCCGCAATGAGTGTATGCCGTAGGCGATCGCTACAGACAAAAAGCTCATAAAATTAATAAGGGCACAGCAATGCTGTGCTCCTACAATATTCATAATTCCTAAGTTTATTAAAAACCTACTGATGGCAGCTTGCCTTGTAGCGACTGAAATTTAGCTTGAACACAGTTGGCACAATTGCAACCAAGCTGATCAGTAATCGGATTCGATGTTTGAGTCAACTTTGGTGTTGCCAGATCAGGAATTTGTTGTCTAGATACTACCGTCATAATTTGGGTAGGATAAGCAGATTTCAGACTGGATGCGTGTGCTGGATTGACTACCAGCAGCATGGATACCAGAAATGCGGGACAGGCAAGTAGAATCAGTTTGACTATGTTCATAATTCACACAAAGAGACCTTTGCTGATACAGCATAGCTAATAACTTGATCACTTTCAACTTTAATTACTGAGTATTGCTTAACTGCGCCCAAATCCTTGACCCCGCAAAACCTTTGACCATACAACTAATTCGCCCTGTTCACCGCCTGCGGCCAGTAACTTCCCTTGGGGATGCCAAGCTAGGGTGGAAAATCCTCCTGAGACACCTGTGATAATTTGGGATACTTCTTTGGCTTTATTCCACAAACACAACCAGCCATCAGCAGCAGCAGAAGCGAGAAGGAAGCTTTTGGGTGCAAAGGCGATCGCATTGATCACACCCACATGATTAGTTAATACTCGCGCTTCCCAGCCTAAAGAATCATCCTCTAGCTTTTCCCACACCACAATACCTTCAACGCTAGAAGATGCCAGTATTGGCGCACCCAGTTTCGTGGTAGCTTCTGACCATGCCAATTGGCGAATTTTACCAGGGAAGCCACGCATTACCCAAGGATCAGGGTTGTTCCATTCTAAAACGGTGACACTACGATCCATGTTGCCAGAAGCCAGGAATTTTCCATCAGGCGACCAAGCCATCGCTAAACTGACAGTAGTCATATCTAAGCTGTATGGTTCTTCATCCCAGTTTTGACTATGCCAAATCTTCACTCCCTTATAACCACTAATGGCTAAGTATTGTCCGTCAATGCGCCAATCTATACCCAATACTGAAGAGTTATCGAAATTCAGCGTTACGACAATTTCACGAGTATCTGCATCCCAAACTTGGACGTAACGCCCCAAACTAAAAGCTAATTGGTTACTGGTGTAATTCCAAGCTAGCTTGTCAACCCATGCGGGGGCATTTTCCAAGGTGGCGATTAATTCAGTATCGCGCCAAATTTTCACCTGTCCATCTTGTCCACCAACGGCTAAAAATTTTCCATCTGGTGAAAAAGCTAGACAGTCTATTGATTTACCATTACCAGTTTGTAAGCTTGTGAGTTCGCCATCATTCCACAAAACTACTTCACCGGCGGCAGAAGTTGCTGCTAAAGTTTTACCTTGTGGCGACCAAGCGATCGCAGTTACATAATCTGAAAGCGTCCCCGAATAGTGTTGTTCAAATTCCTTAGATTTGCTGGTTGTGGAGTTCATAATTTTCTATAGAAGTGAGGAGTTAGAAGTTAGAAGTTAGGAATTTTTAACTCATCACTCATAACTCCTAACTCCTAACTTTTTATTTACGCTAGACAAGCGAGAAAATCTTGCTTGAGTTGGGCTGCATCAAGGTTGCGGCCGATGAACACTAGTTCGTTTTTGGGGGTTTCGCTTGGTTTCCAGGGGCGATCGGGTTTGCCATCAAATATCATGTGGACGCCTTGGAATACAAATCGATCATCTTCTCCAGCAATATTTAAAATGCCTTTCATGCGAAAGATATCTGGGCCTTGGGTACGCAGTAATTCTGAAAGCCAAGCGTTTAATTTTTCTCCATCAACTGCACCTGTTTCTACTAAAGCCACAGAAAAGACGCTTTCATCGTGTACGTGAGCATCTTCGCCTAAGAAATCTGGATCAATTTCTAATGCACGATCTAAATCAAAGGCTTTTACACCTAATAAAGCATCCATCCCTAATTCAGAATTTTGGGTACGGTAGATTTTTGCGATCGCATTCATCGCCCGAATCCGTTTTTCTAATTCATCCAACTCTTCTGGCGCTACCAAATCTGTTTTATTAAGTAAAATTACATCAGCAAAGGCAATCTGTTCTTGGGCTTCGTCTGCATCCCAATGCTGCCAAATATGCTTGGCATCTACCACTGTCACCACCGCATCTAGAGACATTTGGCTTTGCAAATCTTCATCAACAAAAAATGTCTGAATTACTGGTGCTGGATCGGCTAATCCAGTCGTTTCAATTACTAAATGGTCAAATTTATCGCGCCGCTTCATCAAATTGCCAATGATGCGAATTAAATCGCCGCGCACTGTACAACAGATACAGCCATTATTCATTTCAAATATTTCTTCATCTGCATCGATAATCAATTGATTATCAATACCCACTTCCCCAAATTCATTGACAATCACAGCAACTTTTTTGCCATGTTCGTAGGTGAGGATGTGATTTAGTAGAGTCGTTTTACCTGCTCCCAAATAGCCTGTAAGAACAGTAACGGGAACTGAATTATTGATTACGTCAGCCACCATACTCTAAATTCCTCTTGTCTCACCTTATGGATAATCATTTTCGCCCATGATAAATCTTTTTCTATTTTTGTGCGAACTTGCTGTTATTTTGGGTTTCAGCAAAATAATCACATAATTTAATCAAAAAACATTTTTTTAACGAACCACAGAGGCGCAGAGAGCGCAGAGAGAAAAAGTGCGAGAACTGCATTTGCTTCTCTCTGTGTCCTCTGCGCCTCTGCGGTTTAAAAGAATTTATTGACCAATATTTTTACCCATCTTGAAAGGACTAGTTCTATACCCGCATTTCTCACAAGCTTGAAATGCAGAGTTGCAGAAGAGCAGGGGAGAATTCAACGTGCCAAGTTCAATCCCCTCTGCCCCTCTGCTCCCCTGCACAAGGTTTTGAGAGATATGGTGAGAAATCAGGGTATAGAACTAGCCTCGTACCAAGGTGCAATGTAAAGATTTAATTTTCTGAAGAGAACAAAAAATCTTGAACTACTTCTGAAACAACTCCTGGGTATTCTTCATGCAGTCCAAGAGAACCAGGAATGAAAACGCTTCTCACTCCTGGTAAGGCTACCAAAGCGTTCATTTCTTCTCGTGATTTAGGGGGGCTGGATTCCCCAATTACTACCATGAGCGGTACAGTTAAAGACTGCACAAGTCCCAGAAAATCAGATTGTTCGTGTACAGCATCAAGATTACCAGTTACAAAGGCAGCAGATGCAAATCGCGCTCCTGGTTGTTGAGTTGTTTGCCATTTCTTCTCGATGAAAGTGGGTGTAATTTTAGCCGCGTCGGTAAAGACATGACGGCGATACATCAAACTTAAGAAGGATGGGGTAGTGTTGAGTTTGTAGAGAGCTTGACCAAATATAGGCGATCGCACCAATTCTCTCACCATACCAGCTATTTGCTGACTTGCCCCCATTGTCGGCAAAGGCCCACGCCAAGTAGGAGCTAACAACAAAATTCGTAAGAAAGTAGCCGGTTTTTTGACAGCTAATTGTAAAACGTAACTAGTAGCATGACCGGCCGCCACCACAGTAATGGGAATATTAAAAATAGCTTTGACGAAATCTTCCAGAAATTGCTGATATATTTCCGGTCGGTAATTCAAACTAGGGCGAGAAGATTCACCAAATCCAGGCCAGTCTATGGCTACAACTTGAAAATTGGGAGCTAGTAACTTAGCAAGTTCGCCCATTTCCAAACGCGTCGAAACACTGCTGAAAGATGGTAGCAGCAATAACGGTGAACCTTTACCAAGGGTTTCATAAACAACGCGTAATTGCTGATTTTCCCAATTCCAGAGATATTCTTGAACCACTCCACCAAAACCAGTGGCAGCAGAGGTAGATAATAAATTTGTTGACATAAGACCAAATTTTGGTAACTATACGTTATTTGCCCTTTGTCAGTTGTCATTTGTTCTTTGCAAATGACTAATGACAAATGACTAATGACCAATAACCAAGTTTAGCTAGGCAAATCTAACTTACATTCCAATGCTTTCTTTTGCATGGTTTTAAAAATATTGTAAAACCCATTAGCGCGGGAAGGTGTCAGGCTAACATTTAAACCTGTTTCTTGAATAAAATCTGGAGTAAGCTGGACAATCTCACTTGGTGTTAGTCCATGTAATCCTTCAACCAGAAGCCCGACTAATCCCTTGGTTAACTGAGAATCGGAATCGCCCTGAAACACAACCTTACCGTCATCTAAGGCTGCTGTGATATAAACTTGAGACACGCAACCAGGAACTTTATTTTCAGGTAATTTATCAGCTTCTGGGAACTCATTGAGCTTCTGAGCATACCAGATTAGCTGTTCGTAGCGTCGCTTCGGTTCGGAAGCGCGTTGAAAGCGCTGGACAATTTTAGCGAGCGCAGGTGGCAAAGAATCTAGAGTTGAGGACATAACAGAAGCTGCAAATGATCGGTATCACTTTGAGTGTAGATTATCTTTAGAGCGATGCCTACGGCGGGCTACGCCTACGCGCCGACCGTTCACCTTGGCATCTCAGCTAGCTATAACCTGTCAAATCTAGATAATTACTGCGTAGGCGCAGCCTGCCGTAGGCTTCGCATTCATTTTCAGTCAGCTTTTTCAATCTGCCTAATCACAAAAACTTAATTTTTTTATAAACAAGTTTTAACAGCAACTCTATGGAAGTGACTATTGTATCACTATAAGTTTACTGTAGGAATCCAGTTTGATTTCTGAAAATATGCGTAGGATGTGTTAGCGACAGCGTAACGCATCAAACCTATGATAATAGTGCGTTACGAACTCCGTTCTAACACACTCTACAATACCTAATTTTGTTCAAAAATCAAATAGTAATCCTATACTATTACGTAAGTATATAGAATGCGCGAAATTTATGTATAGCTTGATTTTACTATGGGATGCCTATAAAGATCCGCGCCTACACAGTCACATTAGCTGAAATTAGCTTTTAACTAAGCAGCTAGTACCGTAAGGCGGAAGTCAAAAGTCAAAAGTATTATGGAATCAGCTTTTTAGGGATTTTGAATGGTTGCTCTATATTCCGCCGTGGCGTACTAGAGAATAATCAATAAATAATTAAAAATTAAAAATCAAAAAAAAATTCTGATTTTTAATTTTTAATTTCTCTCCCTTAAGGATTAATTCGTAGTTTGTGCAGCTAGCATCTGCTTTAGCTTTTCTAATTCCGAAGCCCAACGAGGATCTGGACGAATAGCGTCTGAATCGGTGGTTGTGGTGTTGTTTTCACGAGAACCGCCGCCGCTACTACCGCCACGACGAGGCTTCTTAGAGCTTTTCTCGCGGCGGCTACCTTCTCTATTAGGGCTAGGAGTGGGGGTACTACTAGCAGCAGTAACTGGTTTTGGAGGTTGCTCCTCGCCCTCATCACCTTTTGTCCGAGGTAATGCCTTCTCTAGCTTAATCGGAGTATCTTTGAACATCTGACCATTATATTTTTCAATAATTTCGTCAGCTTGCTCGTCGTTGTTAACTGTAAGAAAACCGAAACCACGGCATTTGCCAGTTTTACGGTCTTTAATTAATTTAGTAGTTACAGCATCACCTTCTGCTGCAAAAACTGCTTGCAGATCCTGACGATCTATTTCTTCTTTAGGCAAATTACCTATATATAGGCGAATGGACATGAACTATACCTCCAGAGTTAAATGAACATGGCAAGGCAAGAAAACAATCACTTGGCTTTGGCTTTTAATTAAATAGATGCTATTGACCAAGACTGCCATCAACCAATTTTTTTGATCGGAACTGTCAACCTATACAACAATACAGTTTTTCGTCGGGATCAAGCTTGTTTAATCTAAAGGCCCACACTATGGTGAGCTAATAACACCTTAATTTTAAGAATTGTAAATTTAATAGCCTATTGCCTGCTAAAATACACGCTTTCTTCCATGCCTTTTTTCGCAGAATCAAATACCATTCCTTACATTACCACGGTATTTTCTACGTAGCTAGTTTAGCGCATACATTTCCGACATTAGTATTACTGCATTGTAACATAAAACACATTTTTTTTTTCAAGGGAGCATATTTTGAAACAAAAACCAGCCAGTGGCTGGTTAATCTCCTGCTGTGTTGGGAGGATAAAAGGTATGGAGCGGGGAAAAAAGCATCCGAATCTACAACTAAGCTGTAGTGCTGAGTTATATCGCTTGCTATTGTTTGTGTAAATAAATGTAACATTTTTCAAGAAAACCTGCAACTTTTGTTTACATTCCGATTTGTCCAAAGTCCAATTGCTAATGACTAATGACTAATGCCCAATAACTAACTAGTGAGAAAAATGTATGCGCCCCAAGCCTGTGCTGCAACTGCTAAAAAAGTAGACCAAATGGGATGAGGGCTATGAATGGTTTTACCACTTTGAGTTTCCAGGGTTTGGATATCGATCCAAGGTGTTGCTCCTCGGCGGAACCAACCTGTGACGATAATTTGTCTACCAATTAGATCCTGGTGACTAACTAGCTGTCCTAACCAAGAAACATGGTGTAATTTCACTAAACCTGCGCTTGATTGAAGGATTAAATCTTGCGCTAGGGAGTTGCTAGTGCCTTGACGACCTAATAATTTACCTACAAGACACACGCTGATACTATCAATTGGTAAGGCGGAAGGGTCAGCTAACAGGTTGGGTAGATAATCGTCAGTTTGCACAGTGGCAGGTTTAATATCGGGGAAGAAAGAATTAATCCGTACCAGTGTACCTATGCTAAAGCCAATCAGAAGGGAGCCTGTAATTAAAGACCAACCATCGTATCCCCACTTTAAATTTAAAAATAACTTGAGTGCGAATACTAATTGCCAGGCTAGGTAGAAGAAACCTGCAAACAAAACTCCTAAAGGAAGTCCCAACCAGGGAGCGATTTGTAATAAGAAAGATTGACGCTTAACTTTTGATGGTTCGTTAGCAAAATGTAGTTCAGTGTCTAGATGCCAGTGACGGGCTATTTGGCAGAGGCGTTCGATGCGATCGCCCATCAAGGGATGACTATTATTAATCGTAAACCATTGGCGATAGGGATTGGCAATATCCCACTTCAAAAATGATTCAAAAGATAGATTGCTGGCAATAGTGCCCAAAGAAAGGCTCTGTTGGTGGCTGACTGGTGTCAGGAGATTTAAGCTTTCTAGTTGCCAACTTGTCTGTTCCTCTTTTTGGATATCTGCTGCAATGCCAATGGCGATTTTGAGTAAAGCGCGAATCAGGGCATTGGGATTACCAGTAATTTCAGAGGCGACGCGATCGCTATAATAAAGCCGCAACCGCGACAACCACAATGTAGTCCCAGTCAGCAAACACCAAATTCCATAAATAATACTAGCCAGAATTGCCACCGGCGATCGCCAAATTTTCCCCGATATTTTGTCTCCCCAGTTTGACACTTGCTGATATAGCTGATGAATTGGTAGTGTCACCAGCAGTAACAAAGACATCACAGCAAAATCCCAGTGAGCAATATGCCCTAGCTGTGTGGCGTAAATAATGGCGATTTCATCATCAGCTAGTTGCTCTAATAGCCCCTGACTTACAACAATCCTGGCATTACGTGGTAAACTACCATAAGTTAGGATAATTGGTGCAGCCGTTGGTAAGATCCGCAGTTTGGGTAACGGCCAGTGCCTCTGTTGGCAACAACGTTGTAGCACCCGAACAGCTTCGCGGCTATGGGCATTCAATACATCTTTAGAAAATTCTCGCTGACCATACAAGTTCGCCAGTAGCAAATCCAGCAACCAAGGTGATACTCCGATTAAAATCACCAATACTATTAGCAACAATTTAGTGGGGTCGCTGTATAAAAGCTGCAATGGCTCTAGATAAGGTAGTTTAACTAAAGTCTGGTTGATGAATCCCATTGCGAACTTGAGCATTTCTCGGATCACCCAAAACAGAGCAATGAATGTTCCTGCTGTTAGCAACCGTAAAGGGATTAATTTCGGTTTGCGTAGGGGTTGCCATGCTCTGGCGCGTTGTGCTTGTCGCCAATAAATAACGCCGAATAATTTAGCTTGGGTGCGGGTAACAGAACCCATGAAGCCGCTTAATGGCACAGATCCTGCTGCTGGCAATGGTGTCGCTACTGTAGCTTTGAGTTTAGCTAGTGGCACCATCGCCGGGGTATCATTGCTCTTAGTTTCTATTACTTGATCTTTTGCTTCCTCTAATGTCGGAGTTTCCGGGGGAGTAACTGGGGTTGAATCTGGCGTTGAATTTGGGGTTGAATTATCAAAAGCAACAAATCCAGTTTCGACATTTTTTGCTTCTCGATCGCGTTTTTGACGTTTTGTCAGGTGTTCGAGAGCGCGTGTTGCCCACTCTTGAACTTGCGGATTGTTACTCTCAATGAGATTCTGAGAAATAGCGATCGCTTTGGAGGCTTCTCCAATCCGTGCATAAGCCATCACTAAACCAACCTGGGCTTGTAAGCTAGCAGTACCATTACTTTGGCTGCTAGCAATAGGTTCTAGTTGAGCGATCGCTGTTTGGTAATTTCCCTGCTTGAGGGCAACTAAACCAGCCTCCAAAGACGGTTTGGCATGTGAAGGCATACAAATTCTGGCACTCCAATCTCTTCTAAATGATCCACGTTTGTGCAAAAGCGCGAACCTCGGATGCCGTGGAAATCAACCGCGCCCAAGTTTTGCTTGTCAAGTGAATGATAAAGATTGAATTCAGGAGTCAGGAGTCAGAATTCAGTTAGCTATTTTGTAGGACTAATTCTGAATTCTAGATTCTGAATTCTGTATTCTTCATTCTTCCACTGGTTGTTGACTAGAAAAAACTGGAGCGATCGCGCTTAATTTTAACTCTGGATGGTCGCCCAGTAATTGTTGACAATTCCATTCGTTGCGGAATAGCAACACTGGTCGTCCCATACTGTCTTTAACTGTAGTGGTATTGAATATTCGTCCCACTTTTTCTAATGCTTCCCAACCACCCTCAACCCAACGGGCGACACTGTAGGGCAATAAATCTAATATGGTTTCTACACCATACTCATTTTGTAAGCGAAACTGTACCACCTCGAATTGCAACTGACCCACCGCCGCCAAAATTGGATCGCGCTTGGCTTCATCAGTTGAATACATAATTTGCACAGCACCTTCTTCTCGCAATTCCGCAACGCCTTTTTGGAATTGTTTAGACTTCGAGGGGTTGGGATTCCTCAGAGATGCGAACAGTTCCGGCGAGAAATACGGAATCCCCTCATATTCGAGCTTTTGTCCCGTGTAAATTGTATCCCCGATCGCAAAAACACCAGGATTGTTCAAACCGATCACATCGCCAGGATAAGCCACATCAATCGATTCTCGCTCTTGAGCAAAGAGTTTTTGCGGGCGAGAAAGACGGATGAGTTTACCAATGCGAGCGTGATTCACCATCATATCTTTTTCAAACTTGCCAGTGCAAACCCGGATAAATGCGACGCGATCGCGATGTTTCGGGTCCATGTTCGCTTGCAGTTTGAAGACAAACCCCGAAAATTCTGGATATGTAGGGGGAACTTCGCCAACACTGCTGTAGTGAGAACCGGGTTTGAGGGCATACTCTAGGAAATACTTGAGGAATAACTCTACACCAAAGTTAGTCATGGCGCTACCAAAGAACACAGGCGTCATTTTGCCTTCGTGTACCAGCTGTAAATCTAACTCTGGCCCAACTCCTTCTAACAGTTCCAGATCATTTTTCAGTTGGTAGTACAGGCTTTGTTCTAGCTGCTCTTCTATTCTCGGATCGCCTAGTTCCACTATCGTATCACGGGCTTCTCGGCTGCCGTGGGCGCTGCGTTCAAAGAGGTGAATTTGTTGCTTGTGTCGATCAAAAACACCTTTAAAGCGATCGCCCATACCAATCGGCCAATTTACTGCATAGGTTTGCAATCCCAATTCTTGCTCAATCTCATCCAAAAGTTCCAAAGGTTCTCTTCCTGGGCGATCGAGCTTGTTGATAAATGTAAAAATTGGGATACCCCGCAACTTACACACTTCAAACAATTTGCGGGTTTGGGGTTCTAGACCTTTTGCCGCATCAATCAACATCACTGCATTATCGGCGGCGGCCAGAGTGCGATAAGTATCTTCACTGAAGTCTTGGTGTCCCGGTGTGTCTAATAAATTTATCTGACAGTCCCGATATTCAAATTGCAACACTGTGGAAGTAATAGAAATACCCCGTTGCTGCTCCATCGCCATCCAGTCAGACGTAGCCTTACGCTGTGCCCGTCGCGCCTTAACCGCCCCAGCTTCGTGAATTGCACCTCCGTACAGGAGGAGTTTTTCTGTTAGTGTAGTTTTACCTGCATCAGGGTGAGAAATAATCGCAAAGTTGCGGCGAAGTTCAACTGCTTGAATAAGTTCAGACTGAAGTTCAGTAGACATAAGTGTATTTGTTTGTTAGTTAGCTTAATTTTTTTTGATGGTAAGTCTTTTAATCTTAAGACAACGATGCTCGTGATAGGGTCGTAATATAACCAACAATCTGACCAAATAGGAGAAAGCAATGTACGACACAGATAAGCGAAAGCTTCTATCCGTCTTGTCTCATGGAGCCATTTTTCTCAGCACAACATTGATATCTGTAGGTATACCTATCGCCATACTGTTCGTATCTGATGATCCTGTTGTTAAAGAAAACGCCAAAGAATCCATTAATTTCCACTTCAACGTCTGGCTTTATGGAGGAATTCTCGGAGCGCTGTTTTTTCTATTCGGTTGGTTAGTGTTACCTCTATTATTGCTGGGGCCATTAGCCGGTCTGGGATATATATTGCACTGGGGATTAACAATTTGGGCGCTCATCAAAGTTTTCAGCAATCCTGATATACCCTTCCGTTATCCCTATATTTTCCGAGTTTTTTAATACAAATTATCATGGGGCATCGGGCATCGGGCATAAGGTCATTGGTAATTGTCATTTATTTACCACCAAGTACAACATCTTATTAATTCGTAGCGAATTCTCTGCGTGCCTCTGCGTTTACCTCTGCGCCACTTTGCGTTTAAATTTCAACCTTCAATTCCCCACGATTTTACCAACAGACAGTCTTATCATTTTGAATGCGTGAATTGCTTACTATGTTGTTTTTTTTCCAGCCCGTCGGATAGATGCAACCAAGCTGTAGAATACAAAATTGCCCCACAACTTGATTAAGAGTAGGGCAAAGGACAGTTAAGCACTGTTTGTAGTCTGTCTGACGGCAGGAAAATTTTAGCCTGCTTTTGTGACGCTTTGTTTTGTGTCCATTTGCGTTGTTTTTCTTCATAAAATTTTATGTTTCCTACACATCGCCCCCGTCGTCTGCGTACTCATCCTCAACTGCGTCGGATGGTTCGTGAAACTGTTTTGACAACAAGCGATTTAATTTACCCATTATTTGCTGTACCGGGTGAGGGAATCGCTAACGAAGTAAAATCGATGCCCGGAGTCTACCAACTTTCGGTAGATAAAATTGTCGAAGAGGCAAAAGAAGTTTACGACTTAGGAATTCCTTCTATTATTTTATTTGGGATTCCGGCTGATAAAGATGTGGATGCCACTGGCGCTTGGCATGATTGCGGTATCGTCCAAAAAGCTGCGACTGCGGTAAAAGCAGCAGTGCCCGATTTGATTGTAATTGCTGATACTTGTTTATGTGAGTACACCAGTCACGGTCATTGTGGTTATTTACAAACTGGTGATTTAACAGGACGAGTTTTAAATGATCCAACTCTGGAATTGTT
Organism: Nostoc commune NIES-4072; assembly: GCF_003113895.1. NCBI lineage: Bacteria > Bacillati > Cyanobacteriota > Cyanophyceae > Nostocales > Nostocaceae > Nostoc > Nostoc commune. The sequence goes on from NZ_BDUD01000001.1 coordinate 5,688,267, forward strand.
GAAAAAAACAGCAGTTTCGCAAGCGAAAGCCGGTGCTGATATCATTGCGCCTTCTGGAATGATGGATGGCTTTGTCCAGGCAATTCGTCAGGGTTTGGATGAAGCCGGATTTCAAGATACGCCGATTTTGTCTTATGCTGCTAAGTATGCTTCGGGTTATTATGGCCCATTTCGGGATGCAGCAGACTCGACACCACAATTTGGGGACAGAAGAACTTACCAAATGGACCCAGGTAACGCCCGCGAAGCGATTAAAGAAATTGAACTGGATATCGCTGAAGGTGCGGATATGCTCATGGTTAAGCCAGCCTTGGCATACATGGACATTATCTGGCGGGTGAAGGAAGCGAGTAATTTACCAGTTGCGGCTTACAATGTTTCTGGTGAGTATGCGATGGTAAAAGCTGCGGCTCTCAATGGTTGGATTGATGAGGAGCGCGTGGTTATGGAAACTTTAACTGGGTTTAAACGAGCTGGGGCAGATTTGATTTTGACCTACCATGCTAAAGATGCAGCGCGATGGTTAAAGTAGGGATAAAGGCTGGCTAATCTTACAAGCTGGTCAAACTTTGCTTGAGAGGCGGGGTGGACACCGTGAACATCTGCTGCAAGATGTACCAATGGATTTATAGGAACGCTCGAACAGTAAGAAAGCGATCGCTCAATATCTTAACAAGCGCCACCCATGACCTATTATCCGCAGTATAAGCGGATAGTAGGTTCTTATTTATATCCAAACTGACGCAGTAGATTGTTAGAACTGGAGTATTTAAGACTCAGCGCGTCGAGAGTATCAACGATAGTAGCAACTTTGATAATTCTGAAGCAGGTAGGACTTCTTTAATAATACTTATCTATATACCTCTTTGATGCTTGTTTTTGTGGTTATCATTGTTTAAAATCTCCAAATCCCTTGGAATGCATAACACCACACTTCATTTTTTTTACGTCTCAAAATTTTAATTTGATAAGAATGCCTAGTGCCCAGTGCTGATATGGTTAAGTTAGTGGCTTCTGTGCCCTAAATGCAAAAATAGCAACCCAATTGCCAATTCCAGACATGTTACTCCTATACCTAAAATACGTAGGCGCAGTCCGCCGCAGGCATCGCCAATATTTAGGTGCAGACCTAGAAATCTAATGCTGCGACAAAAACTTCATTATTATGCAAGGTTTTAGGAGAAATTTTCCCAACATTGGGCAACTAATTGGCTCAACCAGCGACGTTGTTGCTGATCCAGCAGTGGATCATCTGCTAGCAACTGAGCGGTTAATTCTTCCAAAGACTGACCCTGAGCGCGGACAATTTTAATAACTCCAGCGATGGCACTGGCAACTAGTTCTTCATCAATCGGCTGTTGTCGTAAGGCAATAATTTCCTGGGGACTGTCTGGAATGGGATAATTCATGGCGTGGGTTTACAGAAATAAAAAATGAACAATAAATTTGACAAATTCTTAAAATTTCTTCACTGAATCTTTACGAAAGTAATAGGGCGGAGTTTACCTTACTTTGTGCCTTCATAAAATCTGTCTTAGTGAGTAGATTGATCGGAGATGTCAGGAAACGATGAGAGAAATTCTTTATTTAGAAGTTCCAACTTCGGATATAGCAACTGTGCGTAACTGGTTACAAACAGATTTTGAACCCGGAAATGGAGAAAAAGTGCTTACCTCGGAAGGCTTTCGCCTCAAAATCCCCACTGCAACTACAACTGCTACCGGGACTATTTCCGAAAACTTGCCTGCGGAACTTTCGGTATTTGTCTGGTCGGTGCAACGAACTACCTATCTGAAAGTGTTTCGTTGGGCAGAACAACCCTTTCCTAAAGAGGGACAGATTTTGCAACGCCTAACCAAAGAAATCAGAAGCCGTTTTCCGCATCATTACCCAGAACCACCAGCAATTGATTTATCTAAGCAATCGATTTTTGAAGCACTAGGCTCTGCTTACCCCCTCACCGTCAAGTATTTTCAGAAAATGCCTAACGGTGAATATGATCTAACGCGTGCCTACTGGTGGGAACAACGATGGCGCGAAGGAGTACGGAATCCGCAACAGCCGCGTCAGGTGGTGTTTTCCAGTCAAGGGGATAAGGGACTGGGGACTGGGGACTGGGGAAAAGATAATCCCAATACCCAATCCTTAATCCCTAATCCCCACTTCGACATCATCTACATCGGTGGCGCACTAGGCGCGATTCATGCAGCACTGATGGCAAAACTCGGATATAAAGTTCTGCTGGTGGAACGAATGCCCTTTGGGCGGATGAACCGAGAATGGAATATTTCCCGCGATGAGATTCAAAGCTTAGTAAACTTGGGTTTACTCACCCCTGCTGAGTTAGAAACCATCATTGCCAGAGAATACAAAGACGGATTCAATAAGTTTTTTGACGCTAATAATCCCTACTCACTGCGATCGCCCGTCCTCCACACACCCACAGTCCTAAATTTAGGCTTAGATTCCGAAAAATGGCTCCAAATGTGTGGGCAAAAACTGCAAGCGGCAGGCGGTGAAATCTGGGATGAAACAGAGTTTATCCGTGCAGATATTGATATATCACAAGTACTTTTGAAAGTCAAGCATTTACCTAGTCAGGTTGAAAAGCAAGTAAGTGGACGACTGTTAATAGATGCAATGGGAACTGCATCGCCCATCTCTTGGCAATTAAATGGTGGTCGTGCTTTTGATAGTGTATGTCCGACGGTGGGAGCGGCAATTGAGAGCGGATTTGAGCCGCAAGTATGGGATTCGCAATATGGGGACGTTCTTTACAGTCATGGGGATATCTCGCGGGGAAGACAGTTAATTTGGGAACTGTTTCCTGGGGCAGATGATGAACTAACAATTTATTTATTTCATTACCATGAGGTGAATGCTGAAAATCCCGGTTCCTTGCTAGAGATGTACGAGGACTTTTTCACGATTTTGCCAGAGTATCGCAGGTGCGATATGGACAAATTGGTGTGGAAGAAGCCGACATTTGGATATATACCGGGGCATTTTAGTGTGGGAAGTAGCGATCGCACAGTTGCCTTTGATCGATTGATTGCGATCGGTGATGCTGCATCACTCCAGTCTCCCCTCGTCTTTACCGGCTTTGGTTCGCTAGTTCGCAACTTAGAGCGTTTAACAACCCTGTTGGATACTGCTCTCAAACATGACTTGTTGAGTTTCCGCCACTTGAACCGAATTCGCGCTTACCAAAGCAACGTTTCCGTGACTTGGCTATTTTCCAAAGGCATGATGGTGCCTACTGGGAAATTTTTACCACCCCAACGGATTAACTCCATGCTCAACACCTTCTTTGGATTGTTAGCAGACGAACCCCAAGAAGTAGCAGATAACTTCATCAAAGATAGGTGTGATTGGTTAACCTTTAATCGGCTAGCACTCAAAGCAGCTAGAAGAAATCCTGCCTTACTTTTATGGATTTGGGAACTTGCTGGCCCCAGAGATTTAGGGCGATGGCTTGGTAGTTATTTCAACTTTGGTCGTCATGCGTTAATTAGCTCTTTGCTGAGTCCGTGGTTCGGGCGCTTCTTGAACCAGGTAGGTTTTTGGCTAGAACCCCGGAATCCGGGATTGTGGCTGTGGTTATTGGCGATTAATTATGCGATCGCCACAGGCAAACCGCGATCGCGCGCTCAAGTCGAAAAAGCCAACCCAGAAGCCATAATTCCGAAGTCAGAAGTAAGAATTAGTCATTAGTCATTGGTCATTAGTATTGGACAAATGACTAAGGACAAATGACAAATGACGACTAACTATTGACTCTTGGGGCGAAAATTTGGTAGTTCCACAGATGCCAATGATTTACGCCCCTTGGGTGGACGCTGGGGATAAACCACTGGTGAAGGTGAACTTGTATCATTGGTGTTATCACCTAATGACTCTAGAGGCAAATCAGTTGCCGAAAATTCCAACTGTGTCACTTGTGATTCTGACCAGTAATCTTCAGTTCCTTCAGGCGGCGTCTCAGTATGAGGTGAAGTAGAAGAAACTGGTAAGTCATTGGCTGGTGAGACTACAGAATCTATTGTCCAAGAAGTGGAGGTAGTTGTAGTAGGATGATTAATTTCTGCTGCCAACTGCTCTTCCTGTGGATTTTCTAATTCTTCATTTTCTTCTAGGATTGTTGCTAAAGTCTCCCAGATAGGTGCATCACTCTGATTACTATCCACATTCGTTTTTGGCGCAGGTGGTGGTGATGCAGATGCAGGCTGGGAGGTGAAAAACATTTGGATGAGACTATCTAATTGCTGATCTAAATTTGATGACCCAGAAGTTGAAACAGCTTCCGGTGTCTCTGGTGGTTCATCAATTTTTGGAGGAGGGGCGGATTCTGTTGGTGTTGACGAATCTTGCTTAACTGACCAGTTCCAAGAAGATGATGGCGTCGGAGTCGGTTCATTTCTTTGGAATGGAATTGGTGCTGACGGTTCGCCCCAAGAATTATCTAGATCATCACTCTGGGATTCTGGTTCTGCTGACCAAGGTTGAATTGGTTGGGCGTTAGGAAACAAAGATCGAGCTTTTCTAGAGAATCTTCCTTGCCCACTAGTTATGTCTTTGGGATGTTTTGCAGTATCTTCTAAGGAGTCATAGTTAGGAACCGATGTATCTAAACATTTTTCCAAAGCTGCTTTAAATTGCAGCGTTTGGCGTTGTTGTCGCATCAGTCTAGTACGTAACTCTCGACAAACAGTTTCTGATTGCAATAACTGCTGAGACTGTTCGCTGCTGTTCGTGTGTAACAACGTACATTCTCGCTCTAACTGAGCAAGGCGTTGTTGGCTGATTTGTAGCTGTGCTTTATAACTTTCGGTGAGAATTTCCTGGCGTTGAACAGTTTGTACAGCAGTTTCTAATTTTTGAAATAAGGATTTTATTTGTTCTTGAGCCGCAGCCAGTTCTTGAGCGTGTTGGTTGAGCATCGACTCACTAACGCTAGAACGCGTTTTCTGCCACTGCAAAACCTTTTCTGACTCAGCTAGGTTGTCTTTTAGCTGCTCCACTTGTTCATACAAATTATTGTTAGCTGCACGCAATTCTTCGTTCAATGCCAGCAGGTTCTGAAATTCTGAGTCAATAAGTGCTTGTTTGCCGCTTTCAGGCTCTGCAACCCAGTCTTGCTGGGTGGTATCTTTTGAAAATTGTGTATCTTCAGCTGGCATGAGGAGTGGCAGTTTGTTGACTGTCATATTGTCATTAGGCACAACTGAGTAAAACGGACAACTCGCCTGCTCCGATTGTGGCGAATTAGCAGAATTTAGGGATTCCATCACAACCCCCTTGTTTGAGGTGTTAGCTTCATTCATCACTCTTGACTCACCTGCTTAAAAATATTCAGCAGTGCTGGCATTAGCATTGCTTATCAACTGTGTCTAATCAGGGTTTGCTCTAGAAGCTAAGTTTAACTCTCTCCAAGCGCCAGCAATTAATCATCAATTGGTGTTCCCTATTTTGTATCTAGACTGATGCCGTTATAACACTATGATGCTCTTGGCCGTCAAGAAGAGACGGAAGGGGAATTTAGTCCGCCTTTGGGGATAGGCGGCAGAGAAGAGAAACCCGATGCTTAAAAACTAAACTGTGTTGGCTGATCAAGTTTTTCTATATGAAAAAACTGCCTCACCATATAAATTATTGTCTATAATCGCATCCACCTTAATATATAAAATAAAAATGTATTAAGGATTACATTTTTATGCTGAGTCTTTTATTACTTAGGATAGATGTCAGTACAAGTATCTACTGTTAACCAATTATTCTATAGGATTTACGCATTGACAGAGATAACTAACTGCGAGTTAGCTCTAGTTACAAGGCAGAGCCTTGTAATGCTCTTGTAGAAAGTAGAGGCTTCTAGTTTTACGGGAGCAGAGCCTGGGAAATAGGCAGAGTAAGACTTTTAGGTTAAAAAGCTAACCATTCACATGATGGTCAAAATGTAAGGTACTTAAGTACTATTCTGTTATTTTGGGCGATCGCTATTTCATGTCAGCAAACAAACAAGAGCTTCTGCTAGACCTGAAAAATTAAGCAACCATGATAATTACGGATAAATACGTATGAAGCTTTCCAAAAACTTCCACCAGGAACTCAGATTTTTGGGGAAATCTACGGTGTACAAGATATCAAATATGGCTTGAATAATGGCAATATTGGAATTGCTATATTTGCTGTGCGTCGTGGTAGTCATTTTCTCAATTACAGCGATTTTGTGGTTTTTTGCGAGGAATTTGCTTTACCGAGAGTGCCTGTGCTTTATATCGGTGCTTACACTTGGGAAGTAGTGTCTCAGTTCAATAATGCTAATAGTGTAGTCAGTCCCAATTGCATTATGGAAGGCGTTGTTGTGCAACCGATCATTGAAAAAACGCATCCAGAAATAGGTAGAGTAGTCTTGAAGTTGATTAGCGATCGCTATCTGCTCCGTAAAGATGGAACTGAACTTCATTAAGTTCAACTTGAGTTTTGGTGGCGACACCTTAACTGAACTTCCGAAATCGACTTACAAATTATTCTCTCAAGGTAGCCACCGGGGTCGAAATCCGGTTAAGGGGAGTTGTTCTGGTCTAATTTCAACAGTCGCAGCATCAGCGATGGGCAACAAAGGCATTAACCACAGACTACTAGTAGCAATAACATCTCCATCATCAGTTTTTAAAGTGTTTGTAGGTAATGATGCTGGGGGGTTTGTCTGCGGTACTACTTGATCAAATAACAAGCCCAAACCATCAGATGATAAACTCATTTGCACATTTCGTTGAGCGGGAGGCAGTACTAGCAGTGGTTTCTGTTGACCAGTTTTTAGATCAATTGCCACCACATAAGGCTGTTCTATGTATTGTTCCTTTGATACTAGCTGTGTCAGCAAGCAATAGAGAGTGGGTGAGGCAATATCAAATTGGCAGCTGAGAATTGAGCCTGTTGTTTTTAATAGTTGTTTCTGCACACCTTGGTTTGTTACTAAAAACAAATCTCGTGTGTAATCTGTATTAAACTTTACCATCGCTGCTTGAGAGCCATCTTTAGAGAAAGCCTGTACCAAACCAAACTGCGGCAGAAAATCTAGAGGTTTCCTGGCATCACCTTGCAGTGGTAGGATAGCTGCTCCCTGTCCTTGGGCAACTGCTACGGCTTGACTATCTGGTGTAATCATAAAGTCTCCCCCAGGTTGACTTTCCAGACGTTTAGGGGTGGGTTTTTCTGCTGAACCGTTACTGGTTGCTGGCATAAACCATAGTCCAAAGTCGCCGGGATTAGTTTTATTGCCCCGTTGAATCACAATAGTTTGCCCATCAGGTGATAAGTCAAATTTCAGGTTTTGATAATCTTTACTATCTAAAACTAAGTCAACTTTGCCTGCTGGTTCTACTTCTTGTCCAGATTTACCAGGAACGCCTGTTGTCACTGTGTACAGTTGGGCTGAAAGTAAGTCTTGGTTCTTAGCCGCGCGAGCCGAAAATAAAATTTTCCCACCATCAGGAAAGGCCTCAAAGTCCATTACTATCAGGTCTTGAGGGGTAAGTAGCCTTTTTTGCTCTTGGGTTAAGTTGTAAAGAACTAATCGTCCTTGTTCTTCTTTATCGGTTCCTATGTAAAGGATGACGCGATCGCGTGTCCGAAAGGTACCAACAAAGGGCTGTATTACCCGATTTCTGCCTTCCTGCTGGGCAAACTTATCTTTGGCTCCCTGTAACTGCACTTTATAATTTGTGCCATAAGGTGCTGGTGTTACCAGTGTATAAACCATCCGTCGCCCAGCCCAACTGAATTTACCTGCTAGGGGTGGCTCGATTTTCAAGTTATCCTCTACGCTTTTTACTTCCATTGGGCGGCTGAAAGTAAGGGTGAAAGAATTATCTTCTGCCCCAATTTGTTGATTTTGCCAGGTAAAGTCCCGGACACGAGCAGTCACCACATCACCTTGCAATATAATTAACCCAATCAGCACACTCAGCAGTAGCATTAGTGCGATCGCTATCCGATCTAGTGGTTGGATAAATACTTTAGATTTTGTCATTGGTTATTGGGCATTGGGCATTGGGCATGGGGCATGGGGCATTGGGCATTGGGCATCTACAAATGACAAATGACAAAGGACAAATGACTAATGACTAATAACTATAAGGATTCTGCGGTTGAGGAATCTTTTTGAGAGAGGTAGCGGCAATGGTGAGTTGGCGTTTACCTGCCAAATTTTCTGTTACCATTTGTCCTTGTACTTCCAACCAGGTATCAGGGGAATAAGTTTCTTGATTGTTTGGGAGTTTGACGGGTAATCCCACAGGGTAAGCATCTGCTGCACAGCAAGTTAAGACAAATCGCGCTAAGAACAAATATTCTTTTCCGATATCTGGCGGGTGGATAACAAATCCCTCTACCTTGACTTTTTGCCCTGTATATGTATCTGGTTCTGGATAGACATTGACAGTGCGTACCCAGTCTACAAGCGATCGCTCCTCTGGAAGAACAGTAGCTCGAAAGGCTTGGGGTTTAACGCGTGTACTTCCCAATAAATCAGCCGTCACACCCCTTTGGAGTGCTTTGTCACTAGCAAAAACTTGCGGTGTAATGATAAAACCTAGAATCGCTGTAATTAACAATAAAGTACTACCCCAACCAGGGGGAAATAAACTAATATGCTGGTTATTTGACGTAACATCACGGCGACGCCGTTGCCAAAGTTCCTGCATTTTAAATAAACCAATAATGATGAAGCAGATACCAGTCACGACCGCCAACCAAATGTAATTTGGGTGAATTAACAGGTTCAGCTTGTTAGTTAGCCAATATCTCAACATCAAAATTCCCCAAGCTGTAATTGCTAGAGCATCCAGCCAAGGGAGTAACAAATTAGGAATTTTAGATTTGGGATTTTTGTTAGTCATTGGTCATTGGTCATTAGTCATTAGTTATTAGTCATTGGTCACTTGTACTGAGCGACTTGCCTTGAGCGTACCCCTGCGGGGAAGCAAGCTACGCGTAGCGTCTCGAAGAGAAGTCGAAAGGAGTCGAGTATTGGTTCTTAACAATTGGACTTTAGACAAATGACAAATAGTTTTTTAAAAGACGTGCAAATTCAGAAACAGGGTGAATACAAATGTCAATTGTGCTGCTAAAGTAAATAAGTAAAAAATCGTTTTGGGTTTAAAAATAGATAACATCAAACCAACACTTTTGATGTCAATCATTGGGCCAAACACCAGAAATGCCAACAATGAACCACTGCTAAAGGTTGAGGCAAAAGATAGTGCAAAGAAAGAATCGACTGTAGAACAGATTGACACCACTACTGCTAATATCAGCATGACCACAATTGAAGTAATCGGCCCAGCACCTAAACTGAGAATTAATTCACGGGGAGCTAGTACTTGAATAGCAGCAGCGATCGCACTTCCTAAAATCATCACTCCGCCTAATTCTCGCAATTCTTGGATGCTATTATCCACAACTAGGCGCAGTTTAGCTGCAAGCGGTTTATCGGAGGTAGAGATTATGGTAGGTGGTACTAAATTCGAATCTATCCGCAGAGGTATACCTGCTTTTCCTCCTAAGATATAAGTCCCGGATTGTAACAGATTCGGTACTGTTGCTTCTTGTTGTACTTGGGAACGTTTACCACGGCGCTTGGTTTGGGGCTGTGTGGGTGGATTATACTTCATATACCGAGCGATCGCAGGTTGGACTATAGGATTTAAGTCCTTTTGAAAACTGAAAACAAAACCGATAATTGTGGCAATTGCAAGAGAAAATACGACTCGTAAGACTACTATTTCTGGCTGATCTCGAAATGCTGTCCAAGTTGACCAAATTACAACTGGGTTAATTGTTGGTGCTGCTAGCAAAAAACCAATTGCGACTGGTGTGGGTACTCCCTGAATTAGGAACCGCCGCGCTACTGGTACATTCCCGCACTCACACACCGGAAATAAAAAGCCGATCATGCTGCCAACTAAAGCGCCCAGCAAAGGATTTTTGGGCATTTTTTCTACTAATTTGCGCTCATCAACAAAAAACAGCAGCAAACTGGAGAATAAAACCCCAAGAAGCAAAAAAGGCATCGCCTCGACTAGCAGACTTAGAAATATAGTAAAACCATTGTTCAGTTGATTCATGGGCGTCGCAGTCAAAAGCGGTTTTTAGTTTTAGGGTTCTGCCTAGTCATTCTATCGAAATGGGGATCAAAAGCAGTTCGGGAAAATTAAACATTATTAAGTAGCAAGTTATCCTACGTTTCAAGTACCGTTTAAGCGCTGTAAACCTTTGCTTCAGCCAAGATAGTGATATTTACCTGAGTGCATTTACTGACGATGACCATTTATAAGATTGTCAAAGTTCAGAAATTGTTCGGCTCTAGATGGCAAGTAGCTGCATAGATGATTTGAAATTACCTATGTTTATACTTACAGTAATTTGCTGGAGAAGATATTAGCTCGGCTGGATTTTCATCAAGGATTCACAATTTGGGGTAGGCATAGCCCGTCGTAGACATCGCTCTTGGTTGCTACCATCATTGAATTTGGCTAGTTATGGCAAAATGTAATCTAAGCTCTGGTTGATTTTTTACTATAAAAACTCTAAAAATGCAAGATTAAAGTTTAGCAAATACCGGAAATGATTGGGGAAATCTTTCGGCGTTAGCGATCGCCTGAATCTCTACATGACGTGAAAAGTCAAGCAATAGCGAGTCAAAGAAGAGGAAAGGGGCACAGGGAGAACCCGATAAATAAATTAGACATCTCCAGAAATTAATTATGCGTTACCTGAAACCCTTGTAAAGACCTTGCAATGCAACGTCAAAACAATTCATTTTCACCAGATGTCTATTTATTAGCTCTGAAACCCTATTGTATTGGGCACTTGTAGTGAGCAAATCATGCCGAGCAAAGCCGAGATAAGTCGTAAAGCCTGCGGCATAGCTACGCTTAGAGCGCAGCCTCTCCAAGAGTTGTATTAGGCATTGGGTAAAGAGGAGGCAGAAGTTCTCTAATTTTGAATTTTCTTAGCGTAGCGTCTTGTAGAGAGCGTCATTTTGAATTGATTTCTCTCCCCGCTTCTCTACCTCTCTGGTGACTAACCCTTGGAAGAAGCATCAAAATCTGAGTAAGGCAAGTATATCCCCGTTTGACCAGGCAAAAAACCGCGTTAAATTAATAGCACAAGCAGTAGCAATATGCTGTAAATGTGTATTTGCCAGTCCAAAATTTGGTGATGACGTTCAACAAGTGCCGTATATTCGTCACGAGGTCGCAACTTCATCTTTCGAGGAGCAGTTTTAGCAGAAGTACAATTAATCCTTACTGCTTTAGCCGCACAATAACCGCACAATTATAGGTTGTCTTTTTATGCAGTTAGAAATACAAAAATTCTATTACACACCTGAAGAGTATTTAGATATTGAAGAAAAAGCAGAATATAAAAGCGAATACCGTGATGGAGAAATTGTACCAATGACGGGTGGCACTACAAATCATAATAAAATTGCTTTGAATTTAGCGGCATCCTTAAAAATTGCTTTAAGGCGTAAAAATTATGATGTTTATATTGGTGATGTGCGTTTGTGGATACCTCGTTATCGGCAGCATACCTATCCCGATGTGATGGTGATTGAGGGACAGCCTATTTATACGGGAACCAGCACAACAACGGTTATGAACCCGATGTTAATTGCTGAAGTTTTATCTAAATCGACTAAAAATTATGACCAAGGCGATAAGTTTCTTTATTATCGCTCTATTCCAGAATTCAAGGAATATATTTTAATTGACCAATATCAGTATCATGTTATGCAGTATGTAAAAACTGCGGAAAGTCAATGGTTATTTACTGAACTTGAACATGAATCTGCAATTTTATCACTGCAAACGATTGATTTTCAAATTGAATTGCGCGACCTTTATGAGCAAGTAAATTTTGCAGAAAATAACGAAGATTAAACCAATTCGCAATTCGCAATGGGCTAACGCCCCGCTCCGCTAACGCAATTCGCAATTACGTTTTGTGACGGAGATTTAGACCCGTTTTATAGCTTACTCCAACTTTCTTTGCGTAATCAGATAATTTCATATACCCATATTACAGTTATTGGGTATATATGGGTATAAAATCAATGAATATTTACAACACTACTATTTCCCTAGATACGCTTCTAAAACTTTGGGATTAGTTTGAATTTCTGTGGGTGTACCATCAGCCAAATTCTGTCCTTCAGCAAGTACCCAAACACGATCGCACAATGACATAATCACATCCATATTGTGTTCGATAATCAAGAAAGTCATCCCATCTTGACGGTTCCAAGTGAGAATGCGATCGCAAATATCATCAATCAGTTTCGGATTCACACCAGCAGCTGGTTCATCCAACAAAATTAACTTGGGATTAGTCATCAACGCCCGTCCCATTTCCAGCAGCTTGCGTTGTCCACCAGACAAGCCACCAGCATAATCGTGTGCTTTTTTTGCCAAACCCACCGATTCTAATAGGAACATTGCCCGCTCTTGTAGTTCCTTTTCTTCCTTAGCTACAACGTGCGGTTGTAACTGCACCTGCCAGAAATTTTCACCAGTTTGTTTTTGCGCCGCCAGCAGCATATTTTCTAACACCGACAACCGCGAGAGAGTCCGTGCAACCTGAAAAGTGCGGATAACTCCTTGTTGGGCGATTTGATATGGTTGCAAGTTGTGAATCGGTTCGCCGTCAAAAATTACTCGTCCCTTATCTGGGCGAATGAAGTTTGAAAGTAAGTTAAATAAAGTGGTTTTACCAGCACCATTGGGGCCAATCAAGCCCGTAATGCTGCCTTTAGCAACTTCGATTTTCGCCTCATTAACTGCTTTGATACCACCAAAGCTTTTAGAAAGGCCAGTGGCTACCAAAAGGGGAAGTGGCGATGGCTGGTTATTTACCAAGAGTAAGTTCCTCCTTTTTCCCTAAGATACCTTGAGGTCGCCAAATCATTAGTATCATCAAAATTAGTCCGATTACCATGATCCGAAATGCACCCAAACGGGCTTCATCAAGGGGGACGATTTTGGGTAAGATTTCCCGCGTCAGTGCATCGTAAGCAAAGAAAATTACCGCACCTAAGATTGTGCCAACATTTTTTCCAGAACCACCTAAAATCACCATAATCCAAGTGTCAAAGGTAATCTGCGGTTGGAAATTATCAGGGTAAATGGCGCTAAGTTGCCAAGCGAAGAAAGCACCAGCGATACCTGCGATCGCACCCCCTAACATGAGAGATTGTAATTTATACCAAAAGACATTTTTTCCCAGTGCCTTGGGAATTTCTTCATCTTCTCGGATGGCTTTGAGAATTCTACCCCAAGGCGATCGCACCAAAATTTCTAATCGCCAGTATACAAATGCTAAAACCAACAGCAACACCAGCATTAAACCCGCTTTTGGATTGTAATTATATAATCCGATTACCCCAGAAATATAAATCGCTGCTGCCAAAACTGCTAAAAAAATTCCCACACCCAAACGTGATGCAAATTCTTGTTTGCTAGTTATCCTTTTGCCTAAATCAGTAGTCCGAGATATTTGGGTGGTGCGAATCCATCGCCACAATGTAAAGAAAGTTACAGCAGCCAGCAGTGTCAAAAGCCCAATCATCACTAATCTGACAAATAAATTCGGCTCTGTAGATAGGGGTATAGGATAACTTTGTACACCAAACGCCCCAGAAGTCCAGGTGTCACCCACAGGTAATTCCTGATTATTTACTATCAAACGAATTAATTCGCCTGTACCAATAGTGACAATTCCTAGATAATCTTCTCGTAAGCGTAGAGTTACAAAACCAATTATCAAACCCAACAAAGCGGCGACAATTGCCCCAGCTAGTGCCGAGATTGGTAGGGGTACGCCCTTTAAGCTTAACAATACGGTTGTATATGCTCCAAGGGTCATGAAAGCAATATGACCAAAGTTAATTAACCCCGTAAAGCCCCACTGTAAATTGAGTCCTAATGCAAATAGAGCAAAAAGTGCTGAAGAAATTGCTAAGAAAATGAGATAGTCAACCATATTAAATAGTTATTTGGGAATGGGGCATGGGGCATGGGGCATTGGGCATGATGCATTGGACATGGTTATTTTCCTTGTCCCCCCTGCTCCCTGCCCCTCTGCCTCTTCTCCGGGCGAATAAATTTTAGCGTAGCTTGAGCGTAGCTAATTTTATGGGAATACTATTTATTGTTGGTGTTTGCTGGTAGGGAGTAGTTGACGTATGAATTTGCTGCGACTGAGAATGCATCACTTAATCGAGCAGTTAGCCGATGAGGATTTGCAAAACATTTGGGATGTTCTCGAAGCTTTACATTGTGACTTTTATATGCTTAAAGCGATACAACAAGTCAAGCGATCGCAGCAACCGTGGGATATCTTAACCCATGAAGAAGCGGTAAGACTGTTGATGTTTTTCTGATTCAGCAGCGCTTTCAACTCAGCACTCTTTTGGTGGCCCCCCTCATGTTTTGGTTAAGGTAACGCCTAGTGACTCTGGAAATGCGCTATGCAAGGTCTTTTTTGCTAGACCTGAAGAATTTAGAACCTGCCGCCTACGAGCGGGTGTATGATTTTGTGTTTACTGAGTTAGCCCAAAAGTGGCAGTTGAGCGATTTAAAAGAACTGCGACAGCTTGATAGTGAAGGCATTTTTCACCGATTTACCCTCGATAATTACTTGATTGGTATAGAAATTAGGGGTGAAATTGTGAAATTTCTGCGTGTCATCCCTATGCCAGATGTTTAAAGTGAAGAGTCAATCAATTTTGGATTTTGGATTTGTTCTACCCACGTTCGCTTTCTTGGCACGTTCGCGGTAGCGTCTGGTAAAGAAGTGCGGGGCATCAACCGAAATAATTTTTAATCTAAAATCTAAAATCTAAAAACTAAAATTGGCACGGTCAAGGGAACACTGAAAACTGTAAACTGTATAAGGCTAGGCAGGGATCGCTATAACCTTACATTAAACTGGTTTTGAAAAACACTTTATTTGAGATTTCCCTATGGATGCTAGGGCACTTTGGCAACGATACCAAAACTGGTTATATTTCCACGAGGGATTGGGACTGTACTTAGATGTGAGTCGAATACGGTTCGATGATGCCTTTGTGGATTCGTTGCGGCCGAAGTTTGACAAGGCGTTTGCGGATATGGCTCAACTGGAGAAGGGTGCGATCGCAAATCCTGACGAGAATCGCATGGTTGGACACTACTGGCTGCGAAATCCTGATTTAGCGCCAACTCCAGAACTTACACAAGAAATTGTCCAAACCCTAGAACAAATCGAAGCTTTTGCGGAAAAAGTTCAAACAGGTGCTATTCATCCTCCCAGAGCAAGCCGCTTTACGGATATTATCTCCATTGGCATTGGTGGTTCCGCCCTCGGCCCCCAATTCGTCGCGGAAGCTCTCGCTCCTGATTTCCCGCCCCTGAAAATTCACTTTATCGATAATAACGATCCGGCAGGTATTGATCGCGTTCTCAATCATCTACGAAATAGCCTCGCCAGCACTTTGGTTTTGGTAATCTCCAAATCTGGGGGAACACCGGAACCTCGCAACGGCATGATTGAAGTTAAAAAAGCCTACGCCGGACACAATTTGGAATTTGCTCAATATGCGGTAGCAATTACCAGCGTTGACAGCAACCTCGATAAACTAGCCAAAGACGAAGGTTGGCTGGCCAGATTTCCTATGTATGACTGGGTAGGAGGACGCACCTCAGAAATGTCTGCTGTGGGGCTAGTACCAGCCGCATTGCAGGGCATTGATGTTCGTGCCATGCTAGATGGCGCAAAAGAAATGGATGACGCTACCCGCGTCTCAGATGTGAAAAATAACCCAGCAGCCTTACTTGCATTGTCTTGGTACTTTGCTGGTAACGGAAAGGGCGAAAAAGATATGGTTGTCTTACCTTACAAGGACAGCTTATTTTTATTCAGTCGCTATTTGCAACAGCTAGTGATGGAATCCTTGGGTAAGGAAAAAGACTTAGATGGTAACGTTGTCCATCAAGGAATTGCCGTTTATGGCAACAAAGGCTCAACAGATCAACACGCTTACGTCCAGCAGTTGCGTGAAGGTGTAGCGAATTTCTTTGCTACTTTTATCGAAGTGTTGGAAGATCGTCAAGGCCCATCCACTGAAATAGATCCGGGAGTTACATCAGGCGATTATCTTTCTGGTTTTCTCCAAGGAACCCGACAAGCGCTTTATGAAAATCACCGCGATTCGATTACAGTCACGATCCCCCAAGTTAACCCCCGAACTGTAGGGGCATTAATTGCTTTGTATGAACGTGCTGTTGGTTTATACGCTAGCTTAGTCAACGTCAACGCCTACCATCAACCAGGCGTAGAAGCTGGCAAAAAAGCAGCCGCCTCTATTCTCGATTTGCAAACACGAGTGGTAGCAGTGCTGCAAAAAGAAAAAGCTCCCATTTCTCTTGATGAACTTGCAGAGAAAGCAGGCGCATCAGAGCAAATTGAGGCAATTTACAAGATTTTGCGTCATATCCATGCCAATCAGCGAGGTGTGGTTTTGCAAGGTGATCTTCAGAAACCCGGCAGTTTAACTGTTTCTGCTAGCTGATAGCTCTAGTCTAAACATCAGATTTTGTTCATTAATTGTTGTATCAGCAACAATTTTTTATTGTGAAGCATCCTAGATAGAAGATATATCTTCAGTCTAGGATGCTTCACTGTATAATTCGCAATTCGTAATTGAAGGACAGAGGAACTAATTGCTTGCCCTAACATAAAGTTAAGGCAGCATCAATTAAGTAGGATTAAGACTATGGCTGAATCAACTGCAAAACAACCTGCACGTCAGGGTAGAATTTTCCCAGAACGTAAAGTAAAAGCGATCGCTTTTATCTTTCTGTAAAATAAAGTTAAGCCAGCATCAACAAATAGGGTTAATTACTATGACTGAATCAACTGCAAAACAACCTGCACGTCGAGGCAGAATTTTTCCAGAACGGACTTTATCACCAGAAGAACTTGCTAGACGTAAAGCTGAACGAGAGGCATTTCATAAGCTTTGTCGGGCTATATTTGAGCGTGTACGTCCAGAATATATCGAGAAAAACTATGGTTGGTATATTGCAGTAGAGCCAGATAGTGGAGATTATTTCATTGATGAAGATATAGAAATAGCTCATAGAAAAGCCCTTGAGAAGTACCCAAATGCTGTACACTGCGTTTTTTGCCTAAATGAAACTGGAGCAACTGGCAGAATATGATTCAGGGTGCATTTGGTAGTAAAGGACAGCTATTTTTTCAAATTGATTTGATTACATGTGATGGGTTAAATCTGCCTGTGGATGCCATGCTTGATACTGGCTTCACAGGCTTTATGGCAATTAATAAACAAGATTTAGATAGTCTTGACTGGGTTTATATGGGGAATGAACCTTTAAGAACTGCACAGGGAGAAATTATATTTGACAGATATTCAGGTAAGGTTTTATTGAATGAACAGGAGTATGAGATTCCTGTTTATGCCGGGGATGAAATTACTGAAGTTTTGTTAGGTTCAGAGTGGCTAAAAATTCTGCCGTTGGTGGTTAATTATCAGGCTGGTATATTAAGTTTAGGATAACTGCGATGCCTACGGCTAGCTACGCTTACGCACTTCAGTTATTTTTAAACGAACCGCATTCGCGCAGCGTCTCGTTAGAGAAGGACGCAAAGAGCGCGAAGGTGAGAAAAGAGATGTATTGTACTATATTAGTTAATAGATAAATCGCCAAGAAAGTAAAAGCGATCGCCTTTATCTTTCTGTAAAATAAATTTAAGCCAGCATTAACAAATAGGGCTGATTACTATGACTGAATCAACTGCAAAACAACCTGCACGTAGAGGCAGAATTTTTCCAGAACGTACTTTACCACCAGAAGAACTTGCTAGACGCAAAGCTGAAGATGAGGTATTTTATCGCCGTTGTCGGGAAATTTTTGAGCGTGTACGTCCAGATTTGATTAAAGAACACTACGGCTGGTATATTGCAGTAGAGCCAAATAGTGGTGATTACTTGATTGATGCAGATAGAATGCAAGCTCATAAAAAAGCGCTTGAAAAATACCCAAATACTGACCACTGTGTTTTTTGTTTTAATGAAACAGGAACCACTGGCACAATATGATTTAGGGTAAATTTGGGGAAAAGAGTCAACTATTTTTTGAAATTGATTTAATAACTGATGATGGATTAAATTTGCCTGTGGATGCCATGTTAGATACTGGTTTCACAGGTTTTCTGGCTATTAACAAACAAGATTTAGATAGTCTAGACTGGTTTTATATTGGTAAGGAAACTTTGCGAACTGCACAGGGTGAAACCTTGTTTAAAATATATTTAGGCAAGTTGATATTAAACGAACAAGAGTTTGAAATCCCTGTTTATGTAGGGGATGAAATTACAGAATTTTTGTTAGGTTCAGAATGGCTAAAAATCCTGCCATTGGTGGTGAATTATCAGGCTAATATATTAACTTTGGGATAACTGCGATCGCAGTTATTTTTAAACGAACTGCATTCGCGCAGCGTCTCGTTAGAGAAGAACGCAAAGAGCGCGAAGGTGAGAAAAGAGATAGATTGTACTATATTAGTTAACAGGTAAATCGCGGAGAAAGTAAAAGCGATGCCTACGGCTGGCTACGCCTACGCTATTCAATTAATCTAATTTTAAATATTGTTAGAATAAAGTTAAAGCTACCAATGAACTAGAATATAAATCATGAATATCCAAATTAAACCTGAACTAGAGCAAATTATCCAAGCGCAAATTGCTACAGGTAGATATGCAAATCCTGAAGAAGTGATTAGTAAAGCATTGAAGTTGCTATTAGAGTGGGAAAAAGGTTATCAACAGTGGGTGGAAGAAACACGCGAAAAAGTTGAAGTTGCTATTGAGCAACTGGATAGAGGGGAAGGTATTAATGGAGAAGTTGTAGTTGAACAATTGCGAAATAAACTGCGTAAAGCTAGAGAATTACAAGAATAAAGCAACATATTATCTCTCCAAAAGCCAGTGAGGATTTATCAAAAATTATTGATTATTTTGTCAGGATAAATATTGATGCTGGGGAGAATTTTGTTGAGAAGTTTGATAAAAAGTGTAAATATTTAGCTAATTTCCCCAATATGGGACGCAGCTACGGAAATATTAAAGCTGATTTGCGTGGTGTTCCTTTGGATAATTACATTATTCTTTATAGAATTATAAACAGTGGAATTGAAATTGTCCGTGTAGTTAGTGGTTATCAAAATTTGGAATCTTTATTTGTAAAATCAGATGACTAAGCTGATGTTTTAGTTGACTTCCAATTATCTATTGATAAATCACTCAGAAAGTAAAAGCAATTTCTACGGCTGGCTACGCCTACGCACTTCAGTTATTTTTAAACGAACCGCAGAGGGCGCAGAGGGAAGAAAAGAGATATATTTTACTATCTTTAATTAGTAGGTAAATCACGGAGAAAGTAAAAGCGATCGCTATTCCAATCACTACCTTTTATTCGTCCTAAATAGCCTGTTAATGGTGAGGAAAGCTCAATCAGAATTTCGTGCATTTCTGCTGTTTTTATTGGCTGTGGTGGATGTGAGCCGAAATACGCACCATGTAGAGCTTCAACACCAGCAGATTTTATACCTGAGTTTTCTAAATAGTTTTTGACAAGCTGGATAATGTGCGATCGCAATTTAATCTCTCCCTCAGCTTTATCAATATATTCACCAATTTTATAGTCAATTTGTCCAGGTTCTAGATATTGTTTTAATTCTACTAAGTTAATAGCACCTGGATATTTTGCTTTTAATTCAACGAGTTTTTGTAGAGTCATTACATTTATAATACTGATTTTCGATATTTCAGCAGATTCTTTCAAATTTTTAGTCGGTTTACCTGGGCCAATAATTAACCTTACAGCTTGAAGATAATTTTCTTTTAGATGCCTTCTACCAATCCTATCTAATTCTTCTACTGCACGATCAGGAATGCTTTTACCTGCTTTGCATTCGCAAACAAGAGGATAAGGTTGTGAGCAAAATAAGTCTAAGCCACCTGCACCGCCTTTGTAGTTTTCTTCAACTTTGAATCCTAAAAAATCAAGGCTACGGCGTGCGATGATTTCAAAATCTGTACCAGCTTGATAGTTACTTTTACCCTCGTCTTGTTCGATGCTGCGATCGCCCAATTTTGTAATATCATTTATCCAAGCTAAATCTGGATCGGGTTGCTTAATTAGCAAGTCATTACTCCAACCCAAAAACACTTTGATATCGTCGTCTAATTGTTTAGCTGCTGGTTGGCTAATGGTTAGGAATGCGATCGCACTCTGCAATTCTTCCAATTCAGGGTGTAGCGGGGGTTCTAGCTTTTCTAACTGGTGTTTGCGTTGGGCGAAGGTGCGATCGTTTATTACTGGGTTGACTTCAGAAACTGTTAGAGAATTAGGTAAACTAACAAATTTACCTAGCTTTTCTTGAATATTAGGATTGACTGATATTTCTTGTAACTGAGATAACTGATAGACGCGCAAGTAAGCCAGGAAAAGATATTGTTGTTTTTGTAGTATCTCCTTTAATACTTTTGGTGTCCATATTGTTAATTTAGACAAAATATCTAATGGCTTAGTCTCGTCTAAAATTTGGCAAAATTCACATTTAGCCCAAACTTTAATTGAAGCTGAAGAATCAGTAGTATAAAGTGCAAATCTCTGCCCAGGACGAATAAACATCCTGGGTAAAGCTGCAATTGTTCGCCCCTGTATTAAAGCTTCAATATCAGGGAGGGGTAGACACAGCGCTGTTGGAATTGAAAACTGCTGATTCATTTCTAGTTAGCTATAGATTTAGGTCGATATTATCAGTATTAGCAATAAATTGAGGAATACTAACAGGTAATCCATCATCAGTTAAATTAGTAGGTTGTTGACCAGAAGGATCGCTGAGAATTTCTCGAATTAGAGGATTATTGATTGCTAGTTGTTTCTGTTTAATAAAGTCAAAAATTTGTTCTTCTGTTAATTCGTAAGTTCTCAAGTTATAGTAAACAGATGATATAGCTAAAAGAGGTTTAATATCTTCGCTTTGTAAGCGTACCCATTCTCCACCTCGTTCTTTCAAAAGAATTTTCAAGCATTCTTGAGGTACTGAAGCTCCCGGATTAATATTCTTTGAACGAACTAAGCAACCACGAGTCAGGTTAAACTTTTCGTATTCAATTAGTCTTTTCAATGCTGCACCTATAAATTTTCCACCGGATTGTTGAATAACAACTACTCCTATCTTGACTTTTCCATTATTAACCCAAGTTGCTAGTTACTCTTATGGGCGATCGCTTTGGGACAGTAAAGCAATAAAATGCCCTCCAAGAAGAGAAAATTAGGAGGGCTAAATGCTAAACGAAATAATTTCCATATATGCTATCATAGACGACCTGTTAAAGGCGATTGGGCATAATGAAGATTGTCGTCGAGAGATGAATGACGCAGAAATTATTACAACGGCAATAACATCGGCGATGTTCTTTAATGGTAATCATAGTAAGGCTTGTACCTATATGAAAGAACATAAGTTGATATCTAATATGTTAGAAAAGTCACGATTTAACCGGAGATTACACAGTGTCTCAATGTTAATCAACGACTTGTTTCATCAAGTGGGAATGGCACTGAAGGAAATTAGTGATTCCACTGAATATCTTTTAGACTCGTTCCCAGTGCCCATCTGCGATAACATCCGTATCTTTAATGTAAAAATAATACAGTCGGCGCAGTATAGAGGTTACATCGCATCGAAAAAACGATATTTTTACGGGGTTCGAGTTCAGTTATTAACAACCAAAAATGGTATTCCTGTCGAATTTGTGTTTATGCCTGGTAGTGCCAACGATGTACGTGCTTTAAATGCCTTACCCTTGAATCTACCACCTGGTAGTGAAATTTATGGTGATTCAGCTTACACCGACTACACGATTGAGGATGACTTGGAACAAACAAGTCACATTTCTTTAAAAGTCATGAGGAAAAAGAACTCCAAGCGTCAAGACCAGCCTTGGAATCAATATATTAAACAACATACTCGGCATTATATCGAAACTGTGTTTAGTAGTATCACTTGTGTTTTTCCAAAATCAATACATGCAGTCACTTATCAAGGGTTTTTACTTAAGCTACAAGCATTCATTTTTTCTTTTACTCTTCAACAAGCTTTTATTGAATAAGTAATTTATACAACTAATAGGCATTTAAGTAGCTGAATGCTGGCAACAATGGCATCGGCACGTTGGCGCTAGGCACCAACTTTGTTGTACGCGATCGCATGAATTGAGTGATAACAAGTGCATATCAGTCGATAACCAGCAACTTGGGTTATTACCAACAACTCTGAAATTAAGATATCCTTGATCTGCTTTATTAGCTAAAATTTCCTCGACCTTTTCAACTTTTACTTTTTCTACTTCTACTGTCTCTTTAGCTAAACTAGCGAATGCTAATCGTAAAGCAGCAGCAATTGCCACTTCATCTTCTATCAGTAAATCGATCCCAGTATCAACATTTAGTACTGCTGCCTTAAAGTGTGGTTCAACCGGATGGATATTTTTAGGTTTATCTGGCTCAGTCAAAGTAAAATTCTCTGCACACCATTTCAAGACTGATCTAACAGTAGGTCTTTCTTTCCCAAGTTCTCTGAGTTTAGTTTCATTAAATGGGTAAAGAGAATGAGGCGGGGTTTGTTGATATTCCTCATAAAAATCTTGTAACCATTGACTAACTAGAGCAACGATATCATCAGAATTGAGAAAACTTAATTTTATAGGCTGTCTGTCAGCTTGATCACTTACTAATCTATCTATAACTGCTTCAGCTTCTGGTAAAGCTTTGATTTGGTCTTCCCAGGTGCGAGGATACATTGCTAAGAGTAAAACACCTTGTTTGAGACTGTTATATAAATCCTTAACTAAGCTTGCAATAACTTGTGCTGCTAAAAAACCATTATCAGCAGCATCTGCAATATCTAATTCGTCAAAACAAATCACTGTAACTCGATAATAGCTAGTTATATCTAAAATTTGACGAACAGTGCTTAATGCTTCAGCTTCTCTATCCTCACTTTTATGATTTGGTAATCCCATTTCTTCAGCTTGTGATTGTGCTAATTCCAAACCAGATAACCAATAGCTTGCATAATTAATATGGGCTGGAGAAAGTGTCCACAAAATTGCTTTCACTATGTAAGGGTTGGTGATTTCAGGCTTTACTTTCATAACACTTTCTGTTAAATGAACTATCGCCTGAGTTGAATGTTGCCTCAACCAACCTGGATACATATTAATATACTGTTGTGGCGTATATTTCCACTGTTTCGCTTCGTTAATTAAAGCTGCTGCAATTTCCTGCCATTGCATTACTTTTTGACTACCAAAAGCTCTGAGACTAGAGGCAACTGTTTGCAGAAATAGAGACTTAATTTGATTTAAGTTGTCATATTTACTCATGTAGATAAATAAGCTACTATCTTCTGTCTGCAATCGGTGACGAATCCGACTAATAATATGGCTTTTACCTAAACCTTTTTCTGCTGTAATTGTGATACCTACAGTTTCACGTCTTCCTTTACGGACTTTATTAACAGCATCAAAAACTGCATTAGAAGCATGAGCATTAATTAAAGTTACATCAGGAAAACTTTTACCCCAGATTTGTTGCGGTCTGACCACAATATGGCCTGCAAAAGGGTTTTGATTTTTAATCAAATCATCAATGGTAGATGTGGTGACAGTCATAGTGTTGTGAATTTAATGTGTGAAGAGTCAAATAAAGTTTAAGCTTTCAGGCGTGTGGCGTAGCAGCGTAATCCATCTAATTCTGTAGCTACCGAATCTTCAATTTTGTCGGGTGCGCTGTCTTCTACACTCCCGCCCTGTAGTTGCAAAATATCGTTAGCTTGCGTTTCTAGCAGCCAATCATTAAACTCTGTACGACTCACGCGATCACCAATTCCTCTTCTAATGCGGTAAATTGGCACTAAATTATTAAAGTTGTACTCATAGTTCAGCTTGTCGTAGACTTCCAACGCCACCAACTTAAACTCGTCATAAGATGCGATCGCACCCTTCCCATTCACTGGTACATCTGCACCAGCTACTGCAACATCAATCTGACTAATCCACTTCACTAACGCATTCGCCGCCCAAGTACCAACAATCGTCCCTTCAAACTTAAAATCAGAACTTCTCAAACCTTCACCTAACACCTCTAAACCCTTACCAGATGTCAGAGAGTATCCTTTTTTGGAGATTGCGATCGCTCCCTGATTCTGCAATTCTTCAAAGGAACCCTGATAATCTGCTACCTTCTGGCTTTTGGATACAATTCGCTTAGTGAGTTGACCCTTTTTAACTTCCTGCTGCGTTCCTCCCAAATCCCACAAAGCTAAAAGCAGACGAGTTCTAGTTTGGGCTGTATTTTTTGATGTCATATTGAATATACTTTTTAGCAAAGATCATCATAGTAACTGTATCTTTCTAAATTATTTATCCGGAAACCATAACCGAGAAATTGCTGAATATTTCCGCGTTTAGGCTAAATTGATTAATAAAAAATCGACAATATATTTCCTTCGGATGAATGCAGTTTCTCTCGAAGGCAGGATGGAATATTTGAAAAAATCGATCATCATAACAGTGAAACGCTGTAGCTGTGCAGTTGTAAATTGAGTGGTATGTGTTCTTTCAATTCCAGGTGAAATAACAGGAATTCCAACTTTGTATTTGCAACAGCAAGGCTTTTAGTAAATACAGGTGATGACGAAATCCGATGAACATAGTATATAAAGAACGTAAAATAGTTTCGCGTCTATTAGCAGTTGTGCTTTCCGCATTGCTAACCGTACCCTTGCTGAGTAGCTGCGGAGGTGGTTCCCGAAGTGCTAATGTGCCACCACCAGTTGATGATACTGCTGGTAGAACAGTGAGCGATCGCCAAACCGAAGCTAAGAAGGGATTAGGTACAGGGCAAAAAGTGGCACTTTTGGCGGGAGCTGCGGCACTTTACTACATGTACAACCAACATAAGAATGCTTCACAAGATGGAGCGCAAGGTAAGTACTATCTTTCTAAAAACGGGCGTGTATACTACCGCGATGCTGAACATCGCGCTCACTGGGTTACTCCACCATCAGAAGGAATTCGAGTACCAGAATCTCAAGCACAACAATATCGCCAATTCCAAGGCTATAACGGGAGTTCCACAGGTCGCGATCTAACTGGCATAACTTCATCCGCAGCTCCAGCACTTTAGATAGCGAAGCGTGTGTAAATAAGAAAGCGGGTTTCCCGGAGGATAACGCCGATCGCGCACGTCGGAAACACGAACTTAAACTAGGAGACAGATTATGGTAGATGACTTTTTGCGAAAGGCGAAGGATCTTTTCTTCGGAGGAAACAGCGATCAATCTGAGGATGCTGAATACCGCGATCGCAATGTCCGCCCAGCCAGCGAAGACCCCTACGGCGACCCCGCAGATCCGGCATCTTACGGTGATGTCCGTCCAGCCAGTGAAGACCCCTACGGCGACCCCGCAGATATATCCTCTTACGGAAACCTTACTCCAGCTAGCCAAGACCCTTATGGCGACCCCGGAGATATAGCGTCTTACGGTAATGTACGTCCAGCCAGTGAAGACCCCTACGGCGACCCCGCAGACCAAGGGGAATTTGGTAACGTTCGTCCAGCCAGCGAAGATCCCTACGGCGACCCCGCAGATGAGGATTACCGTCGTTAATGCGAAACTTAACCCCCTTAAAAAAGGGGTAACTGAGTCAAAGTCCCCCTTTTTTTTAAGGGGGATTTAATTTAGGAGGATCTACTCAGCCAAAATTTCTTGCGATCGCTCAATACTTTTACGCACAGATTGGGCTGAAGTATGCAAACCTTCTCTTTCGCGATCGGTCAGATTTAATTCCAAAATACTTTCAATTCCACCGCATCCCAACCGACAGGGAACACCAATCACAACATCTTTTAAACCGTATTCACCTTGCAGATACGCCGCCACAGGCAATAACCGCGACTGATTTAGCAAAATCGATTCTACCATCACACTAGTAGCCGATGCCGGAGCAAAAAAAGCACCACCCGTCTGCATCAATTCCACAATTTCTGCGCCACCGTTGCGAGTTCTTTCTACCAAGCGTTCAATTGTGGCTACATCCAGCAATTCCGTAATGGGAACGCCGTTAACGGTAGCATAACGAGACAACGGAACCATTAAATCGCCGTGGCTACCCAACACCATTGCTTTGACATCAGCAGGTAAAACCCCCAATTCTAGGGCAATAAAGGTTTCAAAACGGGCGGAATCTAACACACCAGCCATACCCATAATGCGATCGCGTGGTAAACCAGTTGCTTGCCAAGCTAAATAAGTCATCACATCCAACGGATTGGTAACGACAATAAAAATAGCATTAGGAGAATGAGCGATCGCATTTTTTGCCGCTTCCACCACAATCTTGGCATTAGTTTTCAGCAAATCATCCCGACTCATCCCTGGTTTGCGGGGAAGTCCTGCGGTAATCACCACAATTTGAGAACCAGATGTATCAGCATAATTATTTGTGCCGATAATTTGGCGATTATGTATTTCAATTCCTCTGGCTTCCATCAAATCCAGCGCCAAACCTTGAGGCATTCCCGCAATAATATCTAGTAAAACTACATCAGCCAGGTTTTTCTCCGCAACGCGTTGGGCTAAAGTACTGCCAACCCTACCCGCACCCACGATGGTGACACGAGGTAAACTACACACAATTGGGGAGCTAGGCGAAGAAGACATAATTATTAAAATGCAATTTTTATTAACCAGAATTCAGAATCTAGGAGTCAGAATTCAGTACGAACTCTATACGATACTTCGACGGGCGGTAGTTGAAGGCAATCGAAACTCAGTACATCGCTAGCAGATGAATAAACGGTGAAACATTACACCAAATCTATGTGCTGAATCCCCACCAATCCATTCTGACTTCTGAATTCTGACTCCTGAATTCTTTACTTATTATTTAAACTCTTCAAGCTGATCCACACGTAACCAAACATTTGGCGTTGGCACTTTCCCGAACTTAACAAGGGCATAATCACCTTTGATATCTACAATTTCGCCCTTGCTGTCAAATAAATAGGGAGGAAACCGAGTATCACTGGCTTTTGCTTCCAGACTATTTTCCAGTTTCTCGCGGATAGCGCGAACCATATCTCCTTTTTTGACTGCCATGAATTCCCCTCTCAAATTTCTAGATTAGACTTATCCGCATTTTAAAAGACTTCCGAGCTAAAAACTCCTGTACAGACGCGATTCATCACGTCTCTCTTCTAAGATTAATTACGTCTCTCTTGTACAGACGCGATTCATCGCGTCTCTCCTGTCTCTCCTGCTTGACACTGCGGGCAAAAGTGACTAGATCGCCCACCTAACCTAATCCGCATAATTGGAGTATCACAAACTCGACAGGGTTCTCCAGCGCGGTTATAAACCAAGGCAACACCACCATAATTGCCGTTGACACCCTTAACACTTAAGAAATTACTAAAAGTCGTACCACCAGCCTCAATGCTGGTTTCTAAAACTTGAATTATCGCTGTTCGCAAACGCTCAATTTGCTTTAGCTGCAAATCTATACACAAAGTTTCAGGTAAAATTCCACTCTTAAACAGGGCTTCATCGGCATAAATATTACCTAATCCCGCCACTACCGATTGATCGAGTAGCGCAGTCTTAATTGGACGACGGCGGTTTTGGAGTTTGATTGCTAAATACTCAACAGTGAATTCGGGTGAAAATGGATCTGCTGCCAGTGTTGCCAAACCAGTCATAATACTTTCTACAGCAACACCAGGCGGAACCCACCACATTTTTCCGAAGGTACGCTGATCAACAAAGCGTAATTCCTGCTGTTCCCCAAAGAATAATCTAACCCGCGTGTGCTTATGTAATGGTTCATCTCGATGCAGCCATAATAGTTGACCGGTCATTCGCAGATGAACCCCTAGCCAACCTGTGGAAGAGAGTTCGGCCAGGAGATATTTACCGCGACGATGCCAAGTAGCGATCGCATTCTTTTTAATTCCATCAACAAACTCACCAACAGAAAACGGGTAGGCGATGGTGCGATCGAGCAACACATCTCCACCCGTAATTTCTTGGTTAAGGGTCAATTGATTTAGGCCCCTTCGGACTGTTTCAACTTCAGGCAGTTCAGGCATTCAAACAGATTAAGCAGGCAATTTTGATGTACTTGGGCGTTGAATAAAGAAGAGATGCAGTAGTAACTTACACAGCCTTATATGGCTCGTATTACTACCCAAGAGAAACCGTAAATACCCGCAGGGCAGCTTCTCATAGATTAGAGTAGGCTTGGGTGAAAGATGAATGAACTGAAATTTTCAGACTTCATACTTCAGACTTAAGACTACCCTTCATCATCGCATCAAACAAGCCCCTTGTAGCTTTGCTGCTATTTTTTAGGTGCTTTAGCCTTTGGTGCTTCAACCTCGACTAATTCATCCTGAGCAAAGTTGTTGGTATTGATACCAGCGTAATTGACCTTTTCAAAGCGGACAATTACAGGGTATTTGATGCCGCTTTGGTCAATGGAAGCCACAGTTCCTAGATCCTGAAACCAGTAGGATTCAGGGCGGAGAATACGTACTTTAGAACCACGTTGAACCATGATTATTTTCCCTTTTAGTTATCAATCGCCAATCTAGAGGGCTAATTGATTTCACTCTACAACCTGAAGGTAGCAGCAAGAGTCTTTGTTAAGTTATTTGTCTGAATTAGGTATTAGCGGCTGGGGACTGGGGACTGGGGACTAGGGATTGGGCATTGAATATTAGTTATTCTTTCTCCCTCATCTTCCTTACCTCCCCTACTCCCTACCACATTCCAAATTTAAAACTGTATTATCCCCTACTTGACAAGTCACACGTTATAGCGTACCTTCGTTCGCAAACAGTTATTTTTTAGAAGCTTATGTTTTAGTTAAGACAAACACACTTCCCTCGTTACCTCTGCCAATCCGCAGATCGTTATCTATATAGGTGATATCTAACCAGCCTTGCTGATTATCACTCTTAATTGCAAAATCAATTGCGGGAAATTTTCTACCTGCTTCAATTTGTTGGATAAAAGTTACCGGAGAATTGTATTCTATTAAACGTTGTAAGCCGATAATAGACCGCTCAAATTTTACTTGGACACGCCGACCAGAAACTGGCTCAAATTTAGCAGCAACGCTAACTAATCCTTCTAAATAAGGTAAGCCATAAATCTCAGCTATGTTGTAAACACTGGCAGTATCAACCCGGATACACTGATAGATTTGACCCAGTTTGCACAAAGGTAGACCATCTAAGTTTAAAAGAGCCTTGCTGGTGGTGTATAGTAATCGCCAATTACCATCTAGCAAATTACTAGCTTCTACCGGACGGGGTGTAGGATTAAAATCTTCTAAATTGACGATCGCTGCTAAGATAGCCTGTTTCTGGGCTTGAGTCGCC
The DNA here is from genome assembly GCF_003113895.1 of Nostoc commune NIES-4072. Taxonomy (NCBI): domain Bacteria; kingdom Bacillati; phylum Cyanobacteriota; class Cyanophyceae; order Nostocales; family Nostocaceae; genus Nostoc; species Nostoc commune. Next base: position 5,717,860 of record NZ_BDUD01000001.1, read on the forward strand.
AGTAGACCGCGATTTGTCCCAGCGATCGCATCCATTAAAGCCGCTTTTTTGCTCATCGCCTGTCACCTCAAAAATCAGTCCTTATCATCAGCATAAACAAGATATTCATAACCTATGTGTAGAACCATAAAAATTACTAAATAAACCCTTTGCGTAAGCAATACGCCTATTAAATAAAAAAATTCTATCTGAATGCGGATTTATCAACAAAAGGGTTGAAAAGATAACTAAATTAATCCGTGCCAAGTGATAGACTCTAAATGTCAACTTACGTAAACCTTTTCTTGTCCTCTTTGATATGTTGAACTCTCCATTACGTGAAGTACCCCGTAATCAACGAGCCGATGTCATCCCCTTAAAGCAAGAGTCCTCTTTGTTGGACTGGTTGCAAACCAACGGTCGGATCATCGCGCGTGACGTTCACGAACCGGATTTTCAAGATGACGAAGAAGAAATAGACTCCCTAATGGGTGTAGAAGATGGAATTGGCTACGACCTTGATGATGATGACGATATAGGAATCGCCGAGGATTAGCCTTTTCAGGCTAGTACCGACAGGCGGAATTCAAAAGTTAAAAGTCAAAAGTCAAAGAATCCTATTCTGCCCTTTTGCACCATTTGAAATGGTATGTTTATTTCCGACGTGCTGTGCTAAGGACTTGGTAGTATCCTTAGTTGCTGATATTGAATTTTATATGTGTGGAGTGAAGGGAAACTTCTGTGGACGCTAAATTATCTCCTGAGCAAGGTTTAAATATTTCTGGAATCGCTCTAGCCTCTTTATTAACCGTAGGGCTAGCTACAACAGCATTTTTCTTGGATTCGATGGCCAATAGGCTACCCTGGCAAAGTATGTCGTTAACTCTGCCACTACTATTGTGTGCGTTGGGTTCAGGTGTGGTGGGCTATTGGGTAATACCCCTACTTCAAGCGCTCAAAACTGGACAAATAATTCGTGAAGATGGCCCCCAAGCCCATCTAAAAAAGGCAGGCACGCCAACAATGGGAGGTATCTTTTTTATCCCCGTAGGTGTGATAATTGCCTGTATATTATCTAACTTTGCTAAAGAGGTGCTTGCAGTTTCGGCATTGACACTCAGCTACGGATTGATTGGCTGGCTCGACGATTGGCAAATTCTGCGCCGTAAATCAAATAAAGGTATATCTCCCGGAACGAAACTGGCTTTGCAGGTGGGTTTTGCAGCAGTATTTTGTTTATGGCTGATGTTTAATCAACCTTCTAATATTACAAATATTGCTTTGCCTTGGGTGAGCTTTACACTACCTTTAGGATTCCTATTTTGGCCATTAGCAGGTTTTGTGCTAGTTGCAGAAAGTAATGCGACTAATTTAACAGATGGCATTGATGGCTTGGCAGCAGGAACAGTAGCGATCGCACTTTTGGCATTAGGGGCTTTAGTCGCACCTACAGCACCTGGGTTAATGGTTTTTTGTGCTGCTTTAAGTGGTGGGTGCTTAGGTTTCTTAGCCCATAACCGTAACCCAGCCCGCGTTTTTATGGGAGATACTGGTTCTTTAGCACTGGGCGGCGCTTTAGCATCTGTAGCGCTATTGACAAACACCTTAGTAGCTCTATTTATTCTCAGTGGTATCTTCTTTGTAGAAACTCTTTCGGTGATGGCACAGGTAAGTTATTACAAAGCCACCAAAGGGCCTGATGGCAAAGGCAAGCGCCTCTTTAAAATGGCACCCTTACACCATCATCTAGAACTCACTGGCTGGTCAGAATTGCAAGTGGTTGGAGTATTTTATGTCATCGCTGCTATTTTGGCTGCCATCTGTTTGGCGTAGGCGCAGCCCGCCGCAGGCATCGCTCCATTCTGAATCATGTTTTAAGAAAATAGTCGAATACAAAATGACAACTCCCACTTCTCTAGGGAGTTGTTTTTTATTAAGAAAGGCAGAGGGCAGGAGGCAGGAGGCAGGAGGGAATGCTGCTTCCTGACTCCTGCCTTCTTCAAACGGTAAATTTATAAGTTTTAGATTTCTATATTGGTAAAGTCTGACGTTTAATGGAAACGAAGAACTTCCTCATTTCATCGCTTGAGGTTTTTAAATAGTTAATTATGAATTAATTATAGGATAGGTATTTACATACTCCATAACCCGATTCTTGCCTGTTCGCTTGGCCTCAAGCATCGCTTGATTTGCCCGATTCAGAAAATCTTTAACTGTAATCCCTGATTCTGATACAGCTATTCCAAAAGAAGCGGTAATGCCTTCGAGAATGCGATCGCCATCCTTCACTTGCATTTGTTCAACATCTATCCTCAGTTGTTCTACTCGCTTTCTCAAGTTTTCCAGTGTCATATTAGGCATTACAATTACAAATTCTTCACCACCCCATCTGCAAGCAATGTCAAAGGAGCGAATAGATTTTAATAGCAGTTGCGCTAATCCCTGGAGAACAATATTAGCAGTCAAATGCCCATAGTGCGAGTTGTAAGATTTGAAGTTATCGATATCAAGGAAAATAACACTAACCGGTTGCCCCGACCGTTCAGCCTCTGCTAACCTCTGTTCCGTTATTGTTTGCAAATAGCTTTGATTAAATAGTTGGGTCATCCCATCCCGCAAGTTATCATAGGCTAGCCGTTGTTTTATCGAGAGATTATTTAGTGCAATAGCTAAAGTTCTAGCAATAATCTCAGTAATTTGTTGCTCTTCTGGACTGATTTCTTTCAGCGCATAGATATGTAAAATACCAATTACTTCGCCTTGTCCAAACAATGGAACACATAAATGTGTGCCGTTAATAGGCTCTATTAAGTGATTGCATATTAGTCCAGAATTATGAGGCAATAAAAGGTTTGATTTTCCTCTCCGCAATGCCCAACAATCACATGCTGAAAATATTTCTTTACTGGTTCTTTCATCTCCCCAAAAACTATTCATCTGAACATAATTCTTAGAATTAGCAATTATATAGATACAACCGCTCATATTAGGAAATAGCTTAGAACAGGTTAAAGCGACCACTTGATACACCTCATCTTCAGATTCGCAGCAATAAAGCATATCCGCCATATCTGAGAGATATATAAGTTCCTGTTTTTTTGCCTCTAATTTCAGCGTTTTTTCTTCTAGCTGCCGATTTAGATCGGTGAGCGATCGCTGTGCTTCAATAGATTCTGTAATATCGATACTAATGCCACCAATGCGGCAAGCGCCCGTTGCGCCATCGCTAAAAGGAAACTTAAACGATAGCCAGTAGCACGGCTGATCGTTACCAGGTATCTTTACCTCTTCAATCAGCTTTAAGGGGCGTAGAGTCTTTAAAACGACTTGATCGTTTTCCATTACCCGCCGCCCCTCTTCTGGATCTGGCAAGTATTCACTATCGGTTTTCCCCAACCATTCTTGTGAATCTACCGAAAATCTAGCTTGTAGCTCCTGGTTGTAATAAAGCACTCTAGATTGCTCATCTTTGATATAGGCTCCAAAGGGGCCTTGATCTAGGAATAGCCGTTGTATCTGCTGACTGCGTTGAAGTTCGCGGGTATCTTCTTGATGTCTGGCGATCGCCTCTAGAATTTGATAAGCGGTTGGCATCAGGTAGAGTAAGGCAGACAAAGAAATAAAAGCCATTAGATCAAGTACGCCTAAGTGCAGCAGCGACACTGCCGAATGTGGCTCAAAAATCGCTAGAAAGTGATGAAATCCGCAAAATAATACGAATCCACCTGATAAGAAAAAGGCTAGCCAAAACTTAGAAGGGATAGTTGCCTTAGTTTTGGCAAAGAAAACCCCTATTACTATGGGGATGCCAAAGTATGAAAATGCAGTGATGCCGTGAGCAATTATGCAATTCCAGTAAATAGGCTCCATTGTTAATCTAATATTAAAATTTTATTCGTTTCACTATAATTCTCGTATTTTAAAAGTGTAAGTAGAGAAAGGATGATTTTAGTAACTAGATGCCTTAGTTTTACAAAAGTTTTTATAGTCAGTTTCTCACAGGCTGCTCATTTTACCAAGTCTTTGCGCCGTGGAGAGCCAATGGCTTTAACAGTGAACAGTGAACAGTAAACAGTTATCAGTGATCTATTTATCCCTGGGTTTAAGTCCCCCACCTCCAGGTGGAATGCGTTGGTGGCGGGTCTAAATCCCCCACCATACGCCTGATAACTGATAACTGATAACTGATAACTGATTTAAATATAGGGAAATCGAAGTCATTAGTAGTTTTACAAAATCTTAGTGCTTTTTCATACTAATGACCAATTATTCCTTGATGGTACAAGCCCCTAAATTTATTTATGGATAGATAAATTTTAAACTTTGCTTGGTTCAAGCCCCCGGATTTATTGTAACCAGACCCAAAAGTTGTCAGGGTCTGGAAGCATAAGCGAGGATTTTAGGGTCTGAAACCTTATTGTTGCGTTAATTAATTGTCAGCAAGTCCAAACTAACGGAAGTATAACTTGTCCTATTACGCAGAATGGAAGCATAAACCGTGCCGTAAGTGCAGATATTCTTTCTTAGTTAAGTAATACTTATGTAGCTTTTCATGCTTAATAATAGTTGGGCATAAAAACAAGATATATCAAGACTTTCAGCAATTAGAGTCGAACAATTTTATGTAGTGCCTACTTCAACGACAATCGTCAAACAAGTAATGCTTTAAGTATGAAGGTTAAGAATAGATTATCAACAAAATAATGGGGCAACTTTAACAAAAATTAATTGTCTAATTTATGACTGAGGCTTACTAGTTATAACTGAAGAATTATTGGGAAATTCACCACTATTTTTGGCCAATTTAATCGACATTTCAATCAAAAAAGCAGCAAGGTTAGCTGTAGGACGACCTTGAGACGCAGCCCATACTTCTAAATCTTCTAAGACACTATCCGGCAACGTAACGTTAATTCTTTTGCTCACTCTAAATGCTACCAGTATGTATAAACTAAATGCTCTATGAGTTTAAGAGTAAGGTTAAATTTAGATAATTTACATCATATTTACATCACTATAGATATATAAAAGATACTAGAGTCTGTCAAGCCAAAGAATGTTTGTGTTTGTTGTGTAATGATGGGGTGCAACCATGATGACACAAGAAGAATTCAACCAATGGTTTTTACTGGGAACTAGAATTATCCACACCCCGACATGGTGATTTCCCCTTTCATATTGCTCATATTGACCATACAGAATTAGATATTGAACTGAGATGTTCTCAAACAGGAAAAGTTTTAGGAAGACCTTGGCTAACTTTATTAATGGATGCGTTTAGCAGAAGAATTTTAGCTATCTATATTAGTTATGACCCACCATCTTATCGTTCTTGTATGATGGTGTTAAGAATTTGTGTTCAACGCCATTCAAGATTACCTCAAATAATTGTTACTGATAACGGCAAGGAATTTTATAGCACTTACTTTGAAACATTATTAGCAATATTTGAATGTACTCTCAAAAGACGACCACCAGCAAAACCTCGATTTAGTAGCGTTTGTGAGAGGTTATTTGGAACAACCAATACCCAGTTTTTGTATAATCTGGCAGGTAATACCCAAATCACTAAAAAAGTCAGATTAATGACTAAATCTGTCAATCCTAAAAATCTCTCAGTTTGGACTTTAGGATTGCTATAAACGTTTAAGAAATATTAAGTATTAATATATGGTAAATAACCAACAATTTTCCTCTGAATATCATACAGCTTCAGTATCAGAAAGACTGGCTTATTATGACTCATATACAATGGCACATCCCTATCTGGATATTGCTTTTGAGACTCTCAAGCCAATTATAAATAATTGTGGAGATTCACGAATTATTTTTATTGTTGGTCCAACAGGAGTAGGTAAAACAAAACTACGTCTGCTCATCGAAAAATGGATCATCGAATCATCTTTATCTTTATTAGAAGTTAACAAAGGTTGTATTCCTGTTGCTAGTATTGAGGCACGTTTATTCTCAGGAGGATTATTCAATTTCAAAGACCATCTTAAACGTTGTTTATATGCACTGGCAGAAGCACCAGAGCTAATTGATAATAAGATAAATTATGGAACTTCGGGCGTATATCATAATTCTGATGGTCAATTAATAATTAAACCAGCAATTTTAGAGACTGAATTAGGATGGGCACTAGAGCAAGCTTTGAAACAGAGAAGACCGAAAATATTTTTTATTGATGAAGCGCATCATTTATTAGCTGTAGCTAGTGGAAGAAAACTAACAGACGTACCTGAAGCAATTAAATCATTAGCTTCTCTTACTCAAGTTTTGCATGGATTAATTGGAACTTATGATTTACTGACCCTTCACGATATAGGCGACCAATTAAGTAGACGTAGTATTTATGTTCATCTGCCTCGTTACAATACCGAATTTATAGAAGATAGAGAAATTTGGCACTCAGTAATTTGGAATTTTCAGTGTCAAATACCAACAAAAGAGCCACCAGATTTTCTATCGCATTGGGAATATTTGTATTCACGCAGCTTAGGATGTGTTGGTATCCTCAAAAATTGGTCAAGAAATGCCCTTGGAGAAGCATTAAATGAAGATGCTCCTACTGTTACGCTCAAACATTTAGAGAAAAGGGCTTTATCAGTTGGTCAATGTCGAAATATTCTCAAACATATTAAAGAAGGAGAAGCTAGATATGCAGAAATTGAAGGAAAGATAGAAGAGTTATATCAAGACTTAGGTTTACGCTGTCCACCTATATCCAAACATCAAACAACCTCACAATCTGAAATCAAATCTCAAGATATTGAGCCGAAAAAACGAAAAAAATTAGTGGGAATTCGTAAGCCCAGACGAGATTCAATAGGGAGCGAAAATGCAGTTTGACAAATTAACCTTATATCGAAGTTATGATTTGCATACTCCAGATATCCCAGAACGTAGTGTTTTATATTTTTTAGAGCCAATTAATGTTGGAGCTATTGAATGTGAAAGTTTAATTAGTTATCTCATTCGTTTAGCTGAGGTTCATTGCGTTACTCCGGATAAATTAATCAAGCATAAAATCTACCCATTTTTTTGGGGGCATGATGACTTATCGGGATCTTGTAAGGGAATTGTTGGTAGGACTTTTACAAGTCGTTCTCATATCAAGTTACTAAACTTTAGTGGTTGGTATACATCTAAATTAGTTGAATCTCTAGAAATTCTCACTTTACGTAGTGATTTAACCTGTCTAACTATGATGTATTGGCATGAATTAATAACTTATGTTTATTTACTTCGTGATTGCAAAGCTTGGTGCCCTTTATGCTACAGCTATTGGCATCAAAATAAATTACCTATATACGAACCATTACTTTGGTCTTTTGAGCCAGTTGCAGTATGCCCCCAACATCATTATCCTCTAATTACACAATGTCCTCATTGCAATCATAAATTACCTATCATAGCTCCTAACTCGCGGACTGGATATTGTAATCATTGTGGAGAATGGTTAGGAAATTTAAAGAAATATCATATTAAATCAGATGGATTATATCACTCAGAAATCGCATTACAATCAGAGCTAATTAAGATTCTTGGTTCATTAATCGCTTTTAACACTAAAGTATTTGAGTCGGAAACTACAAGATTTTACAGACAAATTATTGCATATTTTCAACTGAAAGAATTATCAAGGCTAGAATTATCAAACCATCAAATTTCTCAAAAACGAATACATAAATGCATGAGCCATATAGAACATACTATTGAAGATTTCTGGAAGCTATCATCTAGAGTAGCTTTGGAAAAGTCCCCAAAAAACTAGAGATGGACAAAACCATCTTGCAGGAATTAATTTTTTGATTTTAAAAATTGTTTTCTTGTAACCATAATTTGTCCAATAGCTAATTGGAAGCAAAAGATGTCCTTTTCTGCCAAGTTATCGTTCCAGTGACATTTATCCGTGGGCTTTAATTGCGAATTGCGAATTGCGAATTGCGAATTGTGCTGACTATTGACTATTGACCAATGACCAATGACTAATTACAAACCTGACTTACCAAGTGAGTAAGTTCGGGTAAAATCAATTTTTCCATCGCCAGTCGCACAGCATTACTCGAACCAGGAAGCGAGAAGATCAATTTATTTTGATAAACACCAGCAACAGCGCGAGAAGCGATCGCCCGCGAACCAATTTCTTGATAACTTAAAAAACGGAATAACTCACCAAATCCCGGTAAGGTTTTCTCTAGTAACTTTTCAATGGCATCATAAGTGGTATCTCTTGGTGCAATACCTGTACCACCACTGAAAATTACAGCATTCAAATTTGAGCTTTTACCTAGATTTTCTATCTGCTCTTGAATTTGTGTTGGTTCATCTTTAATAATTGTGTAGGCTCCTACAGCATGGTTAGCATCAAGGAGTAACTGCTGAATTAGCTGACCACTTTTGTCTGTTTCATAAGTACGTGTATCGCTGACAGTAATCACAGCACAAGTTACCGTCATTCTAGGCGAGTCTTGGTGGGGTTGTGACATTATAGCTTACTCATGAATTTTGACTAATGGATAATTGGGCATGGTAAATGGTGCATTCATTGAACATGACAATTCCCCATGCTCCATGCCCAATGCCCTATACCCTATGCGTCATTTTTGCTCAGTCCCAGATCATTTTCTTCAGCATACCGTTCCATAAAGCGCATAAAGCGATCCCATTCTTGGGGAGATTTCATTACGTAAAGTGCTTCTAATGCTTCCGGTTTCCCGTTAATAAATTTAGCTTTAACTTCACGGGTAATTATCTCTCCTTCTTGGTCAATCAGGTACATCCCGGTAATATCTTCGGTGCTACCTTGATCTAAAATCTTTGGATTGGTAAAAATAAACGTTGCTGTGCCACTGTCACCAGTGCGCGATCGCGTCAAGCGCACCTCTGGAGTTACTTCTTCGTCAAGACCTCTAGAAAACTGGATTTTCGCCATGATGACTGAATTTAAACTTTTGTGATGGTTAATCTAATATTCTCTCATCAATTAGAACACCACGATCTAGAGGCTACTGTTATTCTTCTTTTTAGTGTATGTACTTAAACTGCTTCTTTTTCAAGTAACAAAGTTACTGGGCCATCGTTTTCAATTGTAACATGCATCATTGCACCAAATTGACCTGTTTCCACCTGCAAACCGCTAGCTTTTAACTTAGTAACAAAACGATTATACAAATCTGCTGCTGATTGGGGAGCGGCTGAACGGTCAAAAGAAGGACGGCGACCTTTGCGACAGTCACAACAACATTGTGGAACGCGTGGAAGCCACTTGACTTTCAGGCAGTGGAGGAAACGCGCCACGGGTGGTTTTAACCACCGTGAAAAATGATAATATTGTTGTGCGAGTAGGAATAATCATCTGCGCTAAGAAGTGTTTTGTAAGGAGTGACCCCTGACTTGCCTCGTACCTGCACAAATTGCAGCTCTGGGCAAACAAGTAATGGGAAAGCACGGAGCGCACCGAACTGGCAAGTGATGAACTCGGAAAGCATTCTAAGTAAGCGCAATTGCAATATCTCTCGTACTGGTAGTTGTTTTGAGCGTCTAGGGGGATATTTGACTATCCCTTTTAAGCTAAGTCTTAGAGAATCTGCGTGTCTTTAGACCGCAGAGTGTCAACATAAAGGGTAAACTGACTGACTACTAATAAATCGCCGCCAATCTCTTGTACAGATTTTTGCCAGCGATCGTCTCCCTCCTCGTCAGGAAACAGCCGTAATTCCAAGCACTTACGCACCATCCAGTCAATTTCAGCATCAGTATCAGTATTGGCTATGCCTACGAGTAAATTTAGCCCCCGCCCGATTTTGCCGACAATTTCACCGTTAACTGTAACTTGAGATGATTTGACTCGCTGGATAACAACGCGCATTTGAATTAATTCGTAATTCGTAATTCCTAATTATTGACGAAACACTCGTGCGTAAATGCAGGGAAGTGAGGAAGCAAAGTCTACGACGGGCTACGCCTACGTTATTCGATGGTGGAGCCATTGGAATGCATTCCCAGGTAGAGCCTGGGAACGAGTATTAAAATTTTGTACAGACGCGAATCGCGTCTCTAATTATTTGCCAAACCCTTTACCGCGAGAACTTGAAGGAAGACAAATGCACTTTTCCAGTTGACTAATTAAAGTCTCACGATCTAAATTTTGACCAATCAGCACTAACTGGTTTTTCAGTTGACCTTGCCATTCATCATCATCCAAGGTAAAGCGTTTACCGCAAAGGTGGAAAATATGACGCTTCGGACTTTCATCAAACCACATAATCCCCTTTGCTCGGAAAATATTTGAGGGTAGCTGGTTATCTAAGAAATACTGAAACTTCCTAATAGAAAAAGGCTTATCACTTTGGAAAGAGATGGAAGTAAAACCATCATTTTCTAAATGGTCAGAATGATGGTGATGGTCGTGGTCATGGTCATGATGATCGTGACCGCATGTTGAGTGATCGTGATCATCATGATGATCGTGATGTTCATGATCGTGATGGTCGTGTTGATCCACCACTGTGTCAAAATATTTATCAGACTCAAACAGACCAACACTGAGAATTAACGGAAGTGGTACTTGCGATCGCGTGGTACGGAGAATTCTCGCTCCTTCCTTAACTTCGTTAATTTTTGTTTCTAACTCATTTAAGGTGGCTTCATCAACCAAATCAGTTTTGTTCAGTACAATTACATCACCATAAGCAATCTGGCTGTATGCTGCCTGAGAGTTAAACAAATCTAGGCTGTAATTTGCCGCGTCTACTACGGTAATAATCGAATCTAAACGAGTTAAATCTCGCAATTCTGTGCCCAGAAATGTTAGAGCTACTGGTAGCGGATCTGCCAATCCAGTTGTTTCCACTACTAAATAATCTAGATTTTCTTGCCGTTCTAAAACTTTGTAAACTGCATCTACTAAATCATTATTAATAGTGCAGCAAATACAACCATTATTTAGCTCCACCATGTTCTCACCAGTGGAAACAATTAGCTCGTTATCGATGCCAATTTCGCCAAATTCATTTACGAGAACGGCGGTTTTCAAACCCTGTTGGTTGTTGAGGATATGATTAAGTAAAGTCGTCTTGCCACTGCCGAGGAAACCCGTAATAATTGTTACTGGCATTCCTTGTTTGGGCGTATCCATTGCCGAAGATTCGGGTGTAACTGCTGAGTGCATAGCGCTGTTATCAAATAGTCAAAAAATAGTAATGTAGCGCAGATAGTCCAGAAAACACTAGCGCCGCAAGGCGGAAGTTAAAATTCAAAAATCAAAAACCCTTGATTTCTGAGCTTTCGAGATTTTTTCCAATAGTATGTTGATTTCCGCCGTGACGTACTAGCATAGGGATGCTGGACTGTCATCCCATCTGCTTTACCCTATTATTACGTATCTTCTTATTTCAGCATTACTCTGTTATGACCCTAACCCTTTACAATACCCTCACCCGTCGTCAAGAACCGTTTGAAACAGTCGAAGCAGGCAAAGTTAAGATGTATTACTGCGGCGTGACGGTGTACGACTACTGCCATTTGGGTCATGCGAGAGCTTGCATCGTTTGGGATGTAATCCGCCGATACCTCCAGTTTATCGGCTATGAAGTACGATATGTCCAAAATTTTACTGATATTGACGATAAAATTCTCAATCGAGCCTGTGTTGAACATTCCTCAATGGAAGCTGTAGCCGATCGCTTTATCAAAGCATATTTTGAGGATATGGCGCGATTGGGAATCAAAGAAGCTGATGAATATCCCCGTGCTACCCATACGATGAATGGCATTCAACGGTTAATTCATGAGTTGGAAAATAAAGGGTTTGCTTACCCTGCTGACGGCGATGTGTATTATGCAGTGCGGCAATTTGCTGAGTATGGCAAGCTTTCTGGACGCAAGTTAGAGGATATGCAAGCCGGGAAAAGCGAGCGCGTCAATGTAGAAGATCCAGAATATCAGAAAAAGAAAGACCCCTTTGATTTTGCTTTATGGAAGGCAGCAAAACCAGGAGAACCAGCTTGGGAGTCACCGTGGGGTGCAGGCCGTCCGGGGTGGCACATTGAATGCTCGGCAATGGTACGCGATCGCCTGGGTGATACCATAGATATTCATGCTGGTGGTGCTGACTTAATTTTTCCTCATCACGAAAACGAAATTGCCCAATCTGAGGCTGTAACAGGAAAACCCTTAGCGCGTTATTGGTTACATAACGGCATGGTAAAAGTAGATGGTGAAAAAATGTCCAAATCTTTGGGCAACTTTATCACTATTCGAGAATTACTAGATCGAGGAGTTGAGCCGATGGCAGTGCGGTTGTTCGTCCTGACAGCTCAATATCGCACACCCATAGATTTTACCGACGAAGCGATCGCCGCAGCAACCAACGGTTGGCACACCATTAAGGAAGGTTTACTCTTCGGCTACCAATACGGCAAAAAACTAGGTTGGGATTTAGGGACTAAGGACTGGGGACTAGGAACTGGGAATATCCCAATACCTAGTACCCAATACCCAGTACCCAATCCCTATGTTGAACGCTTTCAAGAAGTTGTAAATAATGACTTTAATTTTCCTGGTGGGTTAACAGTGCTGTTTGAATTAGCCAAAGAACTACGCCGTGAAGGAAATATTATTGTGCATGAAGGGAAAACCGAAACTTCCCCTGATGAGTTAAAGCGTCAATGGCAAACTCTTGTCACATTGGCTGGAGTTTTAGGTTTAGAAGCCGAGATAGAAACGGAAGCTGACAAGAGTAATGGTTTAAGCGATGCGGAAATTGAGGCGAAAATTCAGCAAAGGCAAGAAGCACGTAAAGCCAAGAATTTTGCCGAAAGCGATCGCATTCGTGACGAACTCCAAGCAGAAGGTATTACGCTAATTGATAGCCGTGATGGTACACGCTGGCACCGGAATTAAATTTTAAATTCTTATGTGGATTACTCTAAAAAAAGCGATCGCTAGTTTCAACATTCCTGCTGATTGGATTGGTATTAGAGCCGTAAAGGAAATTTCTACAACCCGTTCAGTCCGTGACGCCTTACCCCAACTAAACGGCAAATCCTTCACTGTCGGAGCCATGCTAGAGGTTTTGGTAAATGGCTGTCTGGGTTATGCAGCAACTAACTCTCTGGAACTGTCTTCTCTACAAGCTGCTGCCGAAACAGCCTATAAACAGGCACTAGCAGCTAGTGAATGGTGGATACATCCCTTCCGTGAAAGTGAGCGCCCTAAAGTCGTTGGTGAATATAAATCTCCATACCTTGAGCCATTGGATGCTCTGAGTCCGGGAGAAATCAACGATTTACTGGTTCGGATTTGCCAAACACTGAAAGTTGACGACAAGATTGTGCAAACCATAGCCAGTGCTAGCACCATTGAGAGAGAGTCTTGGTTTATTAGCAGCAACGGCTCAGAAGTCTATCAAAAAACTCTATCTATAGGCACTCATTATGGAGCTACCGCCCAAGATGGTGCGGTTGTACAGCAGCGTAGTAACAATGGTTCTCACGCAAACTGTTATCAAGGTGGATTAGAACTTTTAGAGCAAAAAAACTTATGGCATCGGGTGCGGCAAATTGGCGAACAAGCAGTAGAACTGTTGACAGCACAAGAATGCCCTACCACTCGTACCAATTTAGTTTTAGCCCCAGACCAAATGATGCTGCAAATCCACGAAAGTGTAGGGCATCCCCTAGAAATTGACCGAATTTTGGGAGATGAGCGTAACTATGCTGGGGGCAGCTTCGTTAATAAAAGTGATTTTGGCAACCTAGTATATGGTTCGCCACTGATGAACATTACCTTTGATCCTACCGTGCCTGGTGAATTTGCCAGCTATGGCTTTGATGATACGGGTGCTGTAGCAACAAAGGAATATTTAGTTAAAGAAGGAGTACTGCAACGGGGTTTAGGCAGTTTAGAGAGTCAAGCCAGGGCTGGTGTACTAGGAGTTGCTTGTGCGCGTGCTTCTTCATGGAATCGACCTGCGATCGATCGCATGGCAAACTTAAATTTAGAACCTCTAAACGCTAGCTTTGAAGACATTATTGGCAGAATAGAACACGGCGTTTACATGGAATCTAACCGTTCTTGGTCAATTGACGATCGCCGCTACAAATTCCAATTTGGTTGTGAGTACGCTAAATTAATTGAAAACGGGAAACTCACCAAAACCCTCCGCAATCCCAACTATCGCGCCACAACACCAGAGTTTTGGCATAGCCTAATCCAAGTAGGAGATGCCACAAACTGGCAAATGTATGGTACTCCTTATTGTGGTAAAGGAGAACCAAATCAGGCTATTTGGGTAGGACATGGTTCACCTGTTTGTGTATTTGCTAATGTCGAAGTTTTTGGTGGAGGAACTTGAAAAAAGTTAGGAGTTGAAAGTTGTGAGTTAGAAGTTAAAAAATCTTCAACTCATACCTCCTAACTCCTAACTCCTAACTTTCCCCCTATTTCCTATTAATATTTAATATCTATGAAAATTGAGGAATTATCTGCATTAGAAGTCAGCTTTAATCAACTGATTGAAACTCTGCTGATTAAAAAATCTGAAAGTGAACAATTCACTGTGAAACTCAGCAGTGAAAGAAGTCTATTTACTCGTTTCAATCACGCGAAAGTGCGACAAACTGGTTGTGTTGCTGATGGTTGGATCGAACTGACTTTGATGGCAGACCAACGCAGTAGCATTCGGCAGTTTCCCTTTACTGGAAATTGGGATGTAGATTGGCAGTTAGCATATACTGCTTTGCAGGAACTACGTGACGAACTTATTCTACTACCCATCGATCCTTATCTAGTTTTACCATCAGGAAATAATACCAGTCGGGAAATACATTCTGGGAATTTATTGGCAGATGAGGCAGTAGTACCAACTGTGCTAAAACTAGTTGCTGAATTAGATTTTACAGGTATATATGCGGGGGGAATAGTAATTAAAGCTTATGGTGATTCTAGTGGTCAAAAACACTGGTTTGCTACTGATTCTTTTACATTAGATTATTCTCTATTTTCCACCTCTGGACAAGCAGTTAAGGGGACATTTGCAGGGAGTAATTGGGATATATCTGCATATATAGCAAAAATTAGCGAAGCTAAAAAGCAACTTGAATTGCTTGCTCGTCCAGCTAAAGAATTGCCACGGGGACAATACAAAACTTATTTTGCACCTGCTGCTGTTGGAGATTTATTAGCAATGCTTTCTTGGGGAGCAGTCAGCGAAGCTGATATCCAACAAGGAAACAGTGCTTTAGCTGCTTTATCGCGTCAAGAAAAACAACTTTCTCCAAAATTTAATTTGAAAGAAAACTTTCAGCGAGGATTAGTACCGCGATTTAATGAATTAGGAGAAATAGCAGCACCGGAGTTACCTGTAATAGAAAAAGGACATTTGGTAAATACTTTAGTAAATTCTCGAACTGCTAAGGAATATCAAAAAATTGCCAACGGTGCTAATGGTTCAGAGACTTTACGAGCGCCAGAAGTGACTACCGGAAATTTAGTATTTGAGCAGATTCTTCCAAGTTTAGATACCGGATTATATGTATCTAATTTACATTATTTGAATTGGAGCGATCGCCACACTGGTAGAATCACAGGTATGACTCGTTATGCATGTTTTTGGGTAGAAAATGGAGAAATTCTTGCCCCTATTGAAAACCTACGTTTTGATGAAAGTCTTTATCGTTTTTGGGGAGATAAGTTAGTAGATTTGACCAATTTTCAAGAATTCATTCCCGAAGTAGGTACTTATGAAAGTCGCCAACTAGGAGGTAGTTTAGTTCCCGGTATGCTGGTAAATGATTTTACATATACTTTGTAATCGTAATCATCTACTGAGAGGAAATCAAAAGCTAGCCATCGGAACTTTGAAAATTAAATAAGGAGGTGGAATTAGAACCGACACCAGAGCAGTTGGGAGCGTATTACCGGATGTCAGTAAGAGCAAGCAATCTGCTTCAATCGATAAACGTAGTGCGCCTAGACGAAAGGACAAAGCGCATATACATGCTAGTTGGAGACACAATACAAATAGAAATCTACCCTAACGGTGAGGTAACGTTTCCATGACAGATTCTAACTACCAAGCGATGACTGATGAAGAGTTGCGGGACTGGGTTCGCTACCATCCCAAAGATATAGAAGCTTTCCACATTCTCATGGATAGATTAGAGCAACGTCCAAAAGTGTTTTGCAGCACAGATGAAGAAATTGAAGCCGAATTGCAAAAGCGAATTAACCAAACGCGATCGCAGTAAAGGATACTAGGGACTGGGGATTAAGTAATTTTTACACTACCCAGTACCCATTTTTCTGAATTTTAAACACAAATATTATTAATTAAATTATCTCAATTCTCAAATTACCTATTTCTGTAAACTGCATTAATTACAATATCTTTAATAGCGAAATAAATAATTAATAACAGTAATAAAAATTGCTCAAACTGAAGAATTGGATCTAAACGCCAACCTTGAAAAAACAAGATTACTCCGCACATTAACATTATAATTGGTGTAAATATCACTTGAATAATGTAAAGAGCTAAAGACCAACCTGTAAGCCTAGTTCCACGTTGGGCTAGCCAAGCTACTGTTAAAATAAAGTAAATAACTGCCAAAATAAAATAAATAATTCCAATTAAACCAGCTAGATTTAATCCAAAATTCACTTGAGCGAAAGTAAGCATTTATAAAAAATCCTGTTTAATTAAAAGCTAAAATTTTAAACCTATTACTAAGTAGATTAAGCTTAGAGGATAAAAATTGTTGGGTTTCGCTATTGCTTAACCCAACCGATAATTTTTTCTCATCTCTCGTTAGAACCTCTATTTTTTATTACCTGGAGGTGAATTGCGTTGGGTGAGGTTATCAATTTGCAATTGTTGCCGTCCGTTGGTGATAATTCGCAACATCTGCTTGAGATCCTGCTCAATATTTTCTAGAATGCCATCAGCATAAGCATCAGCACCATCTTCAATTTCTTGAGCCTGAGCGATCGCACTTTGCCTCATAAGCTCTAACTCTTGTTGACAAGCATACCTTTTACGCTCAATTTCCGAGAGCGTTTCTTGCATTATTGCGTCACACTCTTGTTGTACTTGTCGGCGCAGTTGTTCAGCTTCTTGTTGCGCCTGGTGAATAATATCGCTTTCAGCTAAAATTTGCGCTCTTTTTGCTTGCGCGGCCTCAACAACCTGCTGTCCATACTCTTCCGCTTCCAGCAGAATTTCGTCCTTTTGGTTGAGGATGACTGCTGCTTCTTGAAAAAGCGATGGTAACGCAAGCCGGATGTAATCAAGCTGATCTAGCAGCTTTTCTTCATCTATGAGAGTGCGTCCCGTCAAAGGAATTCTGAGACTAGAGAGAACCATTTCCTCTAGACGGTTGAGTTCCTGCTGGATATCTATGCTTCCCTCTCCACCGAGATGCTCTTGAGGGGGGGGATTGCTTCCGTTGAGATTGGGTTCGACATTGGAGAGTTCTGATTGTAGCATTGGTATATATCTAGGGCAATGTGTGGGGGAACGAGATGATCGATAGAGCCACCAAACCTTGCAATCTCTTTTACCACACTACTACTTAAAAAACTATATTCATTCGAGGTTGCAAGAAAAACTGTTTCTATTTGGGTAGAAAGAGTTTTATTGGTGTGAGCCATTTGCAGTTCCACTTCAAAATCTGACACAGCCCGTAAACCCCGCAGCAAAACTTGTGCTTGTCGCATTTGGGCATAATTGACGGTAAGACCATCAAAGCTGTCTACATCTACATTAGGTAGATGTTGTGTAGAAAGACTGATCTGATCTAGCCGTTGCTGCACACTAAAAAGTGGCATTTTGTTAGGGTTCCGCAGTACAGCGACAATTACCCGCTCAAACAGCCGACTACCGCGCCCGATGAGGTCAAGGTGTCCCAAGGTGATGGGGTCGAAGCTACCAGGATAAATAGCAATCACAATTTTAGATATATCAAAGTTGTTTAGGTGATTATATCGAAACTCTTTTGTGTAACTTACTCAAATTTACCATCTTGCGTTCTGAGTAAGGATGCTTTACTCAATTGTTTTGCTAGTACAAGTTATGCTCAATTAGACGTTAGGAACTATAGCGGTGCAATATAGCCTCAACCTCACCCTGCATTTGAGTCAAGCAAACACTCTCCTCTTCAAAACATCGGAGAGGGGTTGAGGATGAGGTTGAACAAAACCGCTATAAACTCCTAAATATGGATGCTGGATTTCTATTTATGTCCCCACGAAATTGTGGAGTACTTAAGTACAGTTCTAGCATTCGACACCCAAAAAACTCCGTACTTAGCAAAGTGCGTGGGTAGTTAACGAACTATTCTAGGTAATTTTTCATGGCACTGGATTTTTCCACCTTGCCCTTGGCATTTCAATTTACTTCTCCAGGACCGATTCTGGTGAAATTAGGGCCACTCAGTATCCGTTGGTATGGCTTATTGATTGCCACAGCAGTGTTAATTGGCGTTATCCTTTCCCAGGAATTGGCAAAGCGTCGTAATGTTAATCCTGAGTTGTTAGGCGATTTATTCTTTTGGTTATTGATTGGGGCGATTCCTGGCGCACGGCTATATTACGTTTTTTTTGAGTGGTCAAAATATGCCCCAACTCCAGGGAAAATCTTTGCTATCTGGGAAGGAGGTATTGCCATTCATGGAGCAATTCTTGGTG
The DNA here is from genome assembly GCF_003113895.1 of Nostoc commune NIES-4072. Taxonomy (NCBI): domain Bacteria; kingdom Bacillati; phylum Cyanobacteriota; class Cyanophyceae; order Nostocales; family Nostocaceae; genus Nostoc; species Nostoc commune. The sequence goes on from NZ_BDUD01000001.1 coordinate 5,736,532, forward strand.
GCGTTTTGGCTGCGTTAATCTTTGCCAAAATTAAGCAGGTTTCTTTTTGGCAACTGGCAGATTTAGTAGCGCCTTCGCTGATTTTAGGGCAAGCGATCGGACGTTGGGGTAATTTCTTTAATTCTGAAGCTTTTGGCGATCCGACAAATTTACCCTGGAAGCTGTATATTCCCCCAGATCATCGTCCTCTAGAGTATGCGAGTTTCGATTACTTCCATCCCACCTTCCTCTATGAATCTCTGTGGGATTTAGCGGTGTTTGCATTGCTAATAACGTTGTTTTTCCGGTCTTTGTCCGGTAAGCCACGTTTGAAGGTAGGCACGCTGTTTCTAGTTTACTGGCCAGCCTACAGCTTAGGACGCTTGTGGATTGAAGGTTTTCGCACTGATAGCCTGATGTTAGGGCCGTTACGAATGGCACAAGTAGTCAGTAGTCTAGGAATTTTATTTGGATTACTTGGATTAGCTTGGCTTTACTTACTCAAACGCCCTTTACCCGATGTAGTGCCTACTCCTAAGGGAGATGGGGAGATAAGGGGATGAGGGAGCAGGGGGAGCAGGGGAGCTTGGGGGAGAAGAATAACTGATGCCCAATTCCCAATTCCTAAAAAATAAAAAATGCCCCAGAGTATTCTCTAGGGCTTAACCAGGGTGCATCTACCATTACTCTCTACTAGGGAAAGAGGGTGAATCCGGAAAGATACTGAGAAAATATCAAAAAAGTTTTTTGAGGGATTGCCGTGTCTTCTTCTAAAAGTGAAAATCTGAGTTATGAAAAAACACTATATGCCATAGAACCATCTGTGTACATTGTGGGAGCAGGCCCTGGAGATCCTGATTTATTGACGGTGAAGGCGCAGAAACTACTAGCTGTTGCTGATGTGATTTTATTTGCTGATTCTTTAGTACCCGAACAGATTTTAGAACTTTGCCGAAAAGATGCGGAGATAATTAGAACTGCGAATCAGACTTTAGAAGAGATTTTGGCGATTATGATCGATAGAGTGCGATCGCAACACAAATCTCTCGTCCGTCTCCATTCTGGCGATCCTAGTCTCTACAGCGCCATCCACGAGCAAATGCACCTCCTCGCTGAAGCAAATATTCCTTTTGAAGTCATACCTGGTATCAGCGCCTTTCAAGCCGCAGCTGCCAAACTCAAAGTAGAGTTGACTGTCCCCGGTTTAGTTCAAACCATCATTTTGACGCGGATCAGTGGACGTACAGAAGTCCCCGCCACTGAAGAATTAGCCTCTCTCGCGGCACATCAAGCTAGCCTCTGCCTATATCTAAGTGCGCGTCATGTCGAAAATGCCCAAGCTAAACTACTCGAACACTATCCAGCCGAAACCCCGATTGCAATTTGCTTTCGCATCGGATGGCCCGATGAAAAAATCAAGGTTGTCCCCCTGAATGAAATGGCAGACTGCACTCATAAAGAAAAACTAATTCGCACTACACTTTATATAATCAGTCCAGCCCTCTCGGCAAATAAAGGGCGATCGCGTTTATATCATCCCGAACATAGTCATTTATTTCGCTCATCTCATAACTAAATGGTGGGCATTGGGCATGAGGCATGGGGCATTGGGCATTGGACATTGGGCATGGGGCATGGGGCATTGGTGATTAATTCTTCTCCCTCACTCGCTCATCTCTTTTGCGGTTCGATAAACTTAACAGTGTGAATAAAATCCCAAATCTTAATTCAGTACTATGCCATTAATTAAAGTGCAAACTTCTGCAACTGCTCCTGAAAAAGCTGAAATTGAATCAATGCTTTTAAACCTATCAGCCAAGTTAGCAAAACATTTGGGAAAACCAGAATCTTATGTAATGACTGCTTTTGAGCCAGAAATTCCCATGACCTTTGCAGGGAATACAGACCCAGTTTGCTATATTGAAATTAAAAGCATTGGCACAATGAAACCAGACCAAACCGCAGCAATGAGCCAGGAATTTTGCCAGCAGATTAACCAAACTCTAGGTGTGCCGAAAAATCGAATTTATATAGAGTTTGCAGACGCTAAGGGTGCGATGTGGGGCTGGAACGGTACGACCTTTGGGTAATTCCTCGTCTTCTTTGGTCAAGCCTAAGTTAATCTGGCAGGTGTAGGATAGAGATCCTACATCAACTCTTGATTTTTTATGTCTGCTACGCCTCTTGTATCTCAAGTTGAGTTACACAACCAAGTAAAATCAGAATTAATTCCCCCCCTTCTCGGCGCTTCTCTTGCGGAGTTAACCACTTGGGTACAGCAGCAGGGACAACCTGCTTATAGAGGAAAGCAGCTGCATGAATGGATCTATAACAAGGGAGTGCGATCGCTAGCTGATATTTCTGTTTTCTCCAAGCAATGGCGGAAGGAATTAGCAGAAATCCCCATTGGACGCTCAACTTTACATTACCGTTCTGAGGCTCCCGATGGCACAGTCAAATTTCTTTTACGATTAGCAGACGATCAAATTATCGAAACTGTTGGCATCCCAACCTTTGCAGAAGCGGGAGATGGGCCAAAATCTCGTTTGACAGTTTGCGTTTCTACTCAGGTGGGTTGCCCAATGGCGTGTGATTTCTGCGCTACTGGTAAGGGAGGCTACAAGCGTAACCTAGCACGGCATGAAATTGTCGATCAGGTGTTAACTGTGCAAGAAGATTTTCAGCAACGGGTTAGCAATGTAGTGTTTATGGGACTAGGCGAACCTTTGTTGAATACTGAGAATGTCCTAGCGGCGTTGAAATCTCTGAATCAAGATGTCGGTATTGGACAGCGATCGCTTACAGTTTCTACAGTTGGGATTCGCGATCGCATCCGTCAGTTCGCGCAAAACAATTTGCAAATCACCCTCGCTGTAAGTCTCCACGCCCCGAATCAAGCACTGCGGGAAAAACTCATCCCCAGCGCCCGCGCCTATCCTCTCGAAGATTTGCTGGCTGAATGTCGAGAATATGTGGAAATCACTGGACGCCGCGTTACCTTTGAATATGTTCTCCTCGCTGGTGTCAACGATTTACCAGAACATGCATTGGAACTGTCAAAGCGTCTGCGAGGATTTCAAAGTCATGTGAATTTGATTCCTTATAATCCTATCCAAGAAGTGGATTACAAACGCCCTAACCGCGATCGCATTCAAGCATTTGTCAACGTCCTTAAGCAACAAAATACTGCCGTTAGTGTGCGTTATTCCCGTGGTTTAGAAGCTGATGCTGCTTGTGGACAACTTAGAGCAAGTAAGAATTAAACCTCTTGCAGTCAATTTTATGAATAAATATAGAACCGCAGATAAACGCAGATGTATCTTGAGGATTATCTCTGTTTATCTATGGTGTAAAACTGCCTGAAATCTCTTTTTAAACCTACTTGCCGGAGATACATGGATTACGGAAATCCGGCAACCCATCTAAAAATGTGAATGTATAATTTAATTAAGATAAATATATAAATAATGTTGAAATTTTAATGGTTTAGCGATCGCTCAACCCAACCTATAACAATTGAGGAAATAACTGCATGTTGAATCGCTTATTAAGGGTTAAAGCATGGCTACTATTGATTGTGCTTGGAAAAGCTTTATCAATTAATTCTCCTGCCTATGCACAAATAATTCAGACGAATCCTCAGCAACCTGAGTCTTTTCAAGAAAGAATGAGACAACAACAAGAGCAGCAAACTCAGCGAACACAACAGCAATTTAACGAAACATTGCTTCGACAACAGTTTCAGCAACCACAGTTACAACAACAACTGAGACTACAACAGCAACAATTTACACAACAACAGCAAGAACTTATACGCCAGCAACAACAGAGACTACAACAAGAACAACTTAGACAGCAATGGCAAAACTTTACACGACAGCAACAACTAAGAATACAACAGCAACAATTCAGACAAGATCAACAAATTAGACAACAGCAACAATTGAGGTTACAAGAACAGATACGACAGCAAAAACTCCGGCAACAGAATAACAACCTGTGAAATGCTCGAAATTGTTGACAACTAAACTTTATTCTTAAAAATTAGAGAAAATTTTCTCTAATTTTTAATTTTTAATGACTAGCGCCGTGCATAAATACCTGGGGCGTAAGCCTCAATCACTTTACCAGTGCGAGTGCAACTAATCATCAAATAGTCACAACTAGAGCATTGTGTTCGAGTTAATTGACTATCAGAAATGTAATAGCGTTCAGCTTGGCAGCCGCAATTCGGGCAGTAAATTTTTTGTACTGTCTGCATTTTAAAACCCCTGGTTGTAACTATTTTTTATTTGAGAAAACTGCCAGTGAAACTAGCGAAATTTTTGATTTGACCCAACTTAACAAACTGTCTTAATATTGGCTGATTATTTTAAACAAAATTTCAGATTTGAAAGATTTACGATATCTTTGTATATTATCCTAACATTTAGGTGATTTTACCCTCCCACTTTAGATACATAAATTGTTTTTTAATTAAATACTGCTTAGAAATTTACTGATCCCTATGACGAATGCCTTGAGAAAGACTGATTTACAGGCATTTCAGAGAAACACAAAAAAAGCCGTTCTTGTATTCAAAAATTAAATACCGAAAAATACTGTATATTTAGTCACAAAATATCTATCTTAAGATTTAGTTAATATTTGCTACAAGATTAATTAAGATTAAAACTAGTGAACTTCTAAGGCAACGGCTTTTTTCGTTCGCAGTATAACTTCAAAATCCGCTCAAGATTCTTTTAGGGTGTGATTTCTGCGCTATCGATTCAGTAATCAAGACTTAACCCCCCAACTCTTATAGGGTTGGGGAAGAGGTTCTTTCAGGATTACTAAGGATGAAATTATCGATTAGGTTTTGACTGTGCAAAAAGATTTTTAGCAATGAGTTAGCAATGTAGTGTTTATAAGTATGGTGAACCGTTACTAAGCATTAACCCAAGTTGTGGGTTATTAACCTCCAAGCAAGATATAACTAGTACAGCACGGTGTAAATAAGCAGACCATTGAAAAGCTCCAAAGAGCTTATTTCATAATACTTTTGACTTTTGACTTTTGACTTTTGACTTCCGCCTCGCGGTACTAGCCACTTGGGTTAAAGATGGCATAAGTGGCTTTTCCCTGCCTTTTAGCTCGGTACATAGCAATATCAGCATCTCGCAACAAAGTTGCAGGCTCCTCATAATGACTAAAATTCCAAGTAATACCAATGCTAGCTGTAGTAGATAATTGATATCCATTCAGGTTAAGTGGCAATCGTAAGGAGTCTTGAATCCGTTTAGCAACATTGGTAGCGTCGGTAATATCTTTAATATCCTCTAAAAGAACTGTAAACTCATCACCACCAAATCGTGCTACAGTATCGCCACCCCGTAAGCACGACTCTAAACGTCTAGCGATCGCTACTAAAAAATCATCCCCTATTCCATGCCCAAAGCGATCGTTAATCCCCTTAAAGCCATCTAAATCTAAAAATAAAACTGCAAAATAATAATCGTTTCTGCGTTTGCTACGTTCAATTGTTTGTCTGAGCCGATCTAAAAATAAAACCCGATTTGGTAATTCTGTAAGCCCATCATAAAAGGCATTACGGATCAGTTGTGCCTCTGTCTCTTTGCGTTTGGTAATGTCTTGAAAAACAAAAACTGCGCCAGTAATCTTGCCATTTTGATCGCGGATAGGTGCAACATTATCCCCAATCGCTATTTCTTTGCCATCTTTGGTAATCAATGTACAGTTTTCTGGTAAATTGAAAATTTCGCCTGATTCGATTACGTATCTAGCTAAATTTTCAATTATTTCTCCTACATCTTTGTCAACTAAGCTAACTACTTCTGCTAAATCTTTCTCAAATGCTTCACTTTGCTTCCAGCCAGTGATTTGTTCTGCCTTAGTATTCATCATTTGAATACAACCATTAGTATAAGTCACAATAACTGCACAGCCCATACTGTTGATAATTGCTGCCAGCCTCTGTTTTTCTTCGTATAATATCTTTTTGCTCTGATGTTTGTACAGAGCCATTTCAATCGCTAAATATAAATCACTTTCAAGAAATGGTTTAACTATGTAACTAAAAGGTTCACTTAGCTGATTTTTTTGTGATTTTTTATATTCTGAACTCTCTGTTATATATATTACAGGAATATGGAAATCATTCTGGATAATATCTGCTACATTTACACCATCAATTTCCTCAGCTAGGTTGATATCAATTAATACTAAATGTGGATGAGTTTCTGCTACCTTTTTGATTACCTCTTCACCAGACTTAGTTATTTCTAAAACTGAATGACCTAATTTTTGTAAACTATTTCTAATATTTGAGGCTAGGATTTTCTCATCCTCAACAACTAGGATTTTGCGGACGAACATGTTACAATAACCTGTTTGCTAAGGTTAAGATTTTTGCTATGAGTATCAACTCATGTAAAATCTCATTATCTTATCATAAACAATTTCTACCTATTCTGTCTTCTTGGCTGATATAAATACTGAGTCACGATCAAATAACATCATTTTATTAAGCTCCAATAATTTCTGTACTTGTCAAAGCTAATTTTGATTATTTCATAGGGCTAATGTCAAGCTATTAACATTGAACATAAATTCTTATGTAATTTCTAGCAATTAAAAAGCAATTTTCATAAATTATGTAAGAATTTTTCCGAATAAAATAAATACTGCGTATAGTATTTATGTATAAATTAATCAACACAAAGAAATCATTAAATCACAACATAGTCCTTTTCTGTAAGTGAAAATAACATAATGTGTTGTTATTAGTATAATAGTAAACAATCACTATAATATTACTAAAAATTAATCATCGTCGGGTATTAAAAATTTTAATAGCGCTCTGTATGCAAATAGATTTTATCTCAGTCAGCGTCTAAATTACCGTCTGAAACTATCTTAGATTTTAAATGGTAAGTGAAATAGTATTATTTAAAACTATTGATAGCAGTTTCCGTACAGATAGGGTACAGAAAAAAATAATTAACCATAGATGAGCGTATATACTCGTAGAAACGCGCATCTTTGCATTGGTGTCAATTTAAATATAGCTTCACTGAAGGCTTGACTCACCCGCCTGAAACTAAAGTTCCAGGCTAACAGCTAAAGTCTACTTCAGTAGACTAAAGATTTTTGGGTGTTATTTAGTCATCAAGAATAGAACACCTTTTGTGATTTAGAGATCGGACTTACTTTTAGTCACTTCAATGCTAATTTTGCCACCAAAATCTGGAATAGGTGCAGCAGGTTTGCTCAGAATGACTTGAACTTGTGTTACACGATCGCATTCTTGGAGAATAGAATCTGTAATCGTTGTTACCAACTTCTCCACTAAAGCAAACTTAGATGTTTTGACCAGATGTTGTATCAAGCTAATGACGCTGCGATAATCTAAAGTGTCTTCGATCGCGTCAGTCTTGGCCGCTGTGGAGATATCCAACCATAACCTCACATCCACCTCAAACCATTGTCCTAGCACCTTTTCTTCTGGTAGATACCCAGTGTAGCCATAGCAGCGAATTCCCGTTAAATGAATGCAGTCCATAAATGTTTGAGAGCAAATTGTGCATTTTGTAGAAACTGGAGCAAGTTTGCTTGGGAATTTTCCTGACCACAAACTCGCGTGGCGGTCTTGGGTTCCATCCTTGCATTTGTCAAATCCCAGATGGATTTTAAATTGATCCCTAGAGAAAATCTAAAATTTAAGATTGTTTTATAGCTATGTTTGATTTAAAGCCGATCGCTTATAGGAATGTTAATCAACTTTGGGCTTATATTTTAACAGAGACGTTAAAGCGGTTGGGATTGACTTGTGCTATCATTTGTCCGGGATCGCGCTCTACACCCTTAGCGATCGCCTTTGCTCAACAAGCACCTGAAATTGAAGCGATTTCCATTCTCGATGAACGTTCCGCCGCCTTTTTCGCCTTGGGACAAGCTAAAGCAACCGGACTACCTGTTGTATTAGTTTGCACCTCTGGTACAGCAGGAGCAAATTTTTATTCAGCAGTCATTGAAGCCTCATATAGTCGCGTCCCACTGTTGCTATTAACCACCGATAGACCGCCAGAATTGCGAGATTGTCACTCTGGGCAAACTGTAGATCAATTGAGATTATATGGAAACTACCCAAATTGGCAAACAGAGTTAGCCTTACCCTCTGCTGATATGGGAATGCTAGCTTATCTGCGACAAACAATAATTCATAGCTGGGAAAGGGCGCAAACTCCTACAAAGGGGCCAGTACATTTGAATATTCCCTTTCGTGATCCTTTAGCGCCTCTTCCTGATGGAACCGACTTGAGTTATTTGCAATCACAGTTTCACGCAGAAGACTTTTTTGCAGGAATAGCAAACACCACCCCATTCCCTACTCCCCACTCCCTACTCCCCATTCCCCAACAATGGAAAGAATGCGATCGCGGCATTATTATCGCAGGCGTTGCCCAACTGTCGCAACCACAGGAATATTGTAGAGCGATCGCGCAACTTTCCCAAACTCTCAAATGGCCTGTGCTAGCTGAGGGACTCTCCCCAGTCAGAAATTATGCCGAACTCAATCCTTATTTGATTTCCACTTATGATCTGATTTTGCGAAATCAGCAACTAGCAAAGCAGTTAGCGCCCGAAATGGTGATTCAAGTGGGAGAAATGCCTACAAGTAAAGAACTGCGTAGCTGGATAGATGCAACCCAACCGCGACGTTGGGTAATTGATCCTAGTGACCAAAACCTTGACCCTTTGCACGGGAGGACGACGCATTTACGGATATCTGTAGAAGAGATAAAAGTAGAGGAGGGAAATTTATCTTTATCCTCAGACTATGGAAAGCAATGGTGTGATTTGGAAACGAAAGTCAGGTTAGTGGTTGACCAGACAATGGGGAAAATAGATGAAATAATTGAGAGTAAAGCAGCTTGGTTAATTTCTCAGATTTTACCGCCAGGAACGCCTCTGTTTATTGCCAATAGTATGCCTGTGCGGGATGTGGAGTATTTCTGGAAACCGAATAATTTAGGAGTGCGATCGCACTTTAACCGGGGTGCAAATGGCATTGATGGCACATTATCCACAGCTTTAGGAATTGCCCATCGCCAACAAAGTAGTGTGATGTTAACGGGAGATTTAGCACTGTTGCATGACACAAATGGTTTTTTAATCCGCAATAAGTTTGTCGGACATTTGACAATTGTGTTAATCAATAACAATGGCGGTGGGATTTTTGAAATGTTACCCATTGCCAAGTTTGACCCGCCATTTGAAGAGTTTTTTGGCACTCCCCAGGATATTGATTTTGCTCAGTTGTGCGCTACTTATAATGTGGAGCATGAATTGATTACTTCTTGGCAGCAATTGCATGAAACATTAAACCCACTTCCAAATACAGAAATTCGGGTTTTGGAGTTGCAGACAAATCGCAAAGCCGATGCCAAGTGGCGACAAGATAATTTACGGAAATTTGCCGCAGATATTGTAATTTAACTCTGCCGTTAGATATTACTAAATAGTGAGATGCAAGGCAATACTTGTCGGGTTTTGGGGAAAAGGGGAAAGAAAAAACCTTTAACCTAAACCCAGTAACCTTTTCCCTAAACCCAATGCCGAGTTAAAAATTCTTAACCGAGCAGTATTGAGATGCAAGGTATTAAATTTGCCAAATGTTTATGGTGTCAAAATTAAAAGTGATTTATATAAGCGTTTCAAGTGCTGGTGACCTTGCAAAATCTAGTAGCCCCGCAAAATTAATGAAACAGACTACTAGTGGTCTGTCCCATTAAATTTGAAGGGTTATAAAAGTTCGTAGTAAGGACTTTAGTCCTTGATTTGAGCGATAAATCGCTCACTACAAACCCTTCATAACTAATAGGACAGACTACTAGTTTATATATCTGACTGTTGCATTGGTATCTCAATCACAAACTCAGTCCCCTCTCCTAATGTGGAATCACAGGTTAAACTACCCTTGTGTTTGTCCACAATAATCTGATAGCTAATCGACAACCCCAATCCTGTGCCACTTCCTACTGGCTTGGTAGTAAAAAATGGGTCAAAGATTTTTTGCTGCACTACTTTTGTCATGCCAGAACCGTTATCAGCAATCCGAATAATCACCGTATTAGAATCTGTTAGTTCGGTAAATATGTAAATTTGTCCTATCCTATGAGAAGCCAATGATGCGTCTATGTCTTTTATTATTTGCTCTTTGTTATTTACTAATGATGGATGAGCAATAACAAATGAATCTTCTAAAGCATCAATCGCATTACTTAGGATATTCATAAACACCTGATTTAGTTGACCAGGATAACAAATAACTTCCGGTAAGTTTCCGTATTCTTTGATAACTTCAATTTCAGGAAAACCGCTTTTTTCTTTAAGGCGGTGTTGTAAAATCATTAAGGTATTGTTTATTCCCTCATGAACATCTACAGGCTTCATCTCAGATTCATCTAAGCGAGAAAAGTTGCGTAAGCCCAAAACAATATTCCGGATACGCGAACTTCCCACTTTCATGGAATCTAAAATCTTTGGCAAGTCTTCTGTTAAGAAATCTATGTCAATTTCCTCAGCTTTATCCTCAACTAAAGGCGAAGGATGGGGATATTCCTGCTGATAAATAGCGACTAAATCTAGCAAGTCTTGAACATAATCGCTAGTATGACTAATATTGCCATGAATAAAGTTAATAGGGTTATTGATTTCATGAGCAATTCCTGCGACCATTTCTCCCAAAGAAGACATTTTTTCACTTTGAATCAATTGGATTTGAGTACGTTGTAATTCCTGTAGAGTTTCTTGTAAACAGTGATTTTTGTCGTTGAGTTCCTGCGTTCTTTCTTGGACTTTCTTTTCTAAAGTATGGTTGTAGTCTTCCAAGCTTTCTTTAGTTTGTGCCAAATTTTTGTAGAGGATAGCATTCTCTAGAGATATTGCTGCTTGAGTAGTGAGGAGTTTGAGAACTTCTACGCGATCGCGTGTAAATGCTCCTGTCGTCAGATGATTTTCTAGATAAAGAATCCCAATCAACTTACCTTGATTTAGAAGAGGTATAGACAACAAACTTTTAGGTTCTTCAGTAAGAATGTAGCTATCACCTGCTAAGAAAGAAACAGTATTTGCATCATCAATAACCAAGATTTCTCTGGAGCGTTTAACGTAGTTAATCAAAGTAATAGGAACATCGTAGCTTAACTCAAGGCAAGTTGAAGGAAACTCAGTGTAGGTACGATCAAAATGCGAATTTGAACACACCACTGTGACAGTTAATGCTAAGTTCTCACCTTCACTCAAAATTAAAGCGCATTTAGAGGCTCCTGCATTCTCCATAACAACTTCCATTAAAGTAGAAAGTAGTCGCTCAAGCTCGATTTCCCCAGAAAGGGCTTGAGATGCTTTAATAAATGCGGCTAAATCCAGAGAGTCAGAAATACTTCTTTTCGAGCCAATAACAGTTTGTTGATCGCTTAAGGTAGCTAAAGATGATATAGATATGTTATTTACAGAAGTGGTTTCATCACTGGGATGGATACTCACTTTTTCTTGCTGGAGTATAGGAGTAAGTAATTGGGGATAACGTTTTGTTAAATCATTAACTTTGGCTAACGCTCCCCAATGAATGTAACCATAGTAGGCATCAGTTAGGTAGGTTTGGGCAATCTTATTTTTGCCCCGTTCTAGATAAAATTTAGCGGCAAGTTCGTTGGCAAGAGCTTCTTCGTTGATATATTCATATTCTTTAGCAAAGGCGATCGCGCGATCGTAATTATCCATTGCCTCTATATATTGATTCAGAACTCGATGCCGCTCTGCCTCAACTAAATAAAACTTATGCAAATAATTCATTGGGGCATGATTTGCCCAGTGCTGCATCTTTTCTTGATTGACAGCAACCTTATTTAAGATTTGTTCTTGTTCAGATTTCTCAACATCAGAATAAACTGCCAGTCTAGCTAGTGAGTCATAAAAATGGAATATAGGAAAAACGAACTGTCCTATCCCACCATGCAAATAATTTTCTGCCAAGCGAGCATTTTCAACCGCTTGAGAGTATTTATGAAATAGGCAACAGAGATGCAGTTTAGTTGAATACAAATATAACAGTCCCATGCCATCGTTTGCTTCAAGGTGAGTCGCCAACATTTTCTCTTCATCGTAGGCTTCACCAATTAAAAGATGCGGATTTTCCGCAGTACCTATCAAGTTCAAGACACTCTGCCGATAAATCGCGCTCCAGTTAAATACTGTTTCTTGCTTAATTTGACCGATTGCACTGTTGTAAATTGCCATCTCCTGTTCCAGTCCGGTCAGTTCTCTACCAACAAAATATGAACAGTAGCAATAAACATTAAGAGCATAGGCTGCATATTCTAAATCTCCCGTTTCTAGTCCAGCAGAATATGCTTCCAGCAAAGGTTTTAAGTTTTCCTTAGCATGTTCCTTCCAATGCCGGATAGCAGCATTAAATACCTCTATAACCTTAGCTTTGACTTCTTTAGCATTAAAACGAGTTAACAAACTTGCAGCCAGTTTCCCAAATTGATAGCCCAACTCAATATTTCCTACTACCCCGCAGAGTATTACCCCATAAGCTACATAAGCATAGGCTGACAAGGAAGTGTTACCGTATTTAAGCGATAAATTAATCTGTTTAAAAGCAAACAAGGGATAAATTACAGGAAAAACTTGATAGGCATGACCAAGGGCACTCGATATAATACGCATAGATGCTAAAGCTTGCTCTTTTGTCATCTCAGGCAGGTCAATTAAATCCTCAATACGCTTGCCGTTAAGATTTGATGTTAACTCTGCCATCGCAAGCTGAATATCTGATTGGCTTGGATGCTCAGGAAACTCCACTCCCAAAAGTTTCAAAAAGGTTAGAGCAGTATTCACAGCTTTCAGCGCTTGGTTCTGTGCCCCATAAGCCTGAATTTTGACTTCATAAACTTTTACTTTTTCTAGCAGTGGTTTGCGTACTAACACTACCTCTGCCAATTCTTCCATCTGTTCAAAGTTGCCAGCTAGGTATGCTGCCTCTGTCGCAGTTTCATATAAAGCTAGGGTGAGATGATGTTTCGTCTCCCAACTATCATCTGCCAGCAGTTTGATGCCAGTAGTTAAATACTTAACGGCCGCGGGATAAGCTGTTGATGCTAAAGCTTTACGTCCAGCAATTAGATTCATCTGGGCCAGCTCATCTCGTTTAGCTTGAGGAGAGATAAATTCTACTGCTATATTAAACTGATTGACAAGCTCAAAAATCTTTTCTTCTTGTTCTGCAACTGGAATATTATTCAATAATAGTAGCCCAATTTTTAAGTGAATTGGCTTTTTTTGTTCTTCGGGAATTAAAGAATAGGCGGCTTGCTGCACTCTATCGTGTACGAATTTATATTTAGGTAGCTGTAAATTAGAAATTGAAAATTGTGTAGATTCTATCCCATCAACAATAAAATCTTGATTAATATTATCTCTTGTAAAGATATTATAATTTTCAGTCTGTGGTAAAACTAGCCCATCAATTAATGCTTGCCACAAGTCTGATGCTGTATCTACTATAGATTTTTCATTGGCGATCGCCAAAGTTTTTAAGTCAAATTCATTACCAATACAGGCAGCCATTTTCAAAACTTTTTGGGTAAGTATTGGCAATTTTTCGATTTGCAGGGTGATAAATTTTACGACATCATCTGTGAGAGCTAATTCTTTGACTTGGGAAATATCATACTGCCAATGACCAAGCTCCAAGTTGAATGCAATTAGCCCATCATCATGTAAAGACTTGAGGAATTGGACGCAAAAGAATGGGTTGCCCTTAGTGTTGGCAAATACCATCTGAGTCAGAGGAAGTGCAACTCCTTCAGGGCAATGCAGAGTATCAGCAATTAGATGATTTAAATCACCCTGATTTAAGGGTGCAAGGGTGATCGTATTAATAGTTGCTCCTGCTTTTTGAATCTCTTTTAGTGTCAAAGAAAGCGGATGTACCTTGGAAACTTCATTATCTCGAAAAGAACCAACTAACAGTAAACCTCCTTTATTTTCATACATCTGTTCTGTCTCTTCTGAAGCAGAAGACAACTTGCTTTCACACATTAATAACTGAATTAATTTTAAAGATGCCGTATCTGCCCACTGCAAGTCATCAAGAAATAAAACTAGGGGATGTTCTTTCGTTGTAAATATTTGGATGAATTTTTGAAATAATAAATTGAACCGATTCTGGGCAGCACTGCCAGAGAGTTCTGTAACCGGAGGTTGCTTACCAATAATCTGTTCTAGTTCAGGAAGTACATCAATAATAACCTGAGTTTGTGTACCCAATTTTAAGAGAATTTTGGCTTTCCATTGTTGAATTTGGGCATCATTTTGCGAGAGCAGTTGCCCAATTAAGTCCCGAAAAGCTTGCACCAATCCTGACAAAGGAATGTCACGTTGAAACTGGTCAAATTTCCCTTTGATGAAGTAACTACGCTGACGCACAATAGGTTTGTGGATTTCATTGACTACAGCAGTTTTGCCAATGCCAGAGAAACCCTCGACTAATATCATTTCTGTTGTCCCCTCTGTCACACGCTTAAAAGCAGCGAGTAGGGTTTCAACTTCACTTTGGCGACCATAGAGTTTTTCAGAGATTACAAAACGGTCTGAGATGTCTCTTGCGCCTAATTCAAAGGGTGCAATATTTCCTCTTTCTTGCCATTGGTTTTGGCACACTTGTAAGTCATGCTTTAACCCCAAAGCACTCTGATAGCGGTCTTCGGCATTTTTTGCCATCAGCTTGCTGATAATGTCAGACAAAATTGGTGGAATATTAAAGTTAATCCGACTGGCTTTTAGCGGTTGTTTAGCAATGTGAGAGTAAATTAACTCCATCGGATCTTTTGTGATGAAGGGTAACTGTCCGGTGAGGAGTTGAAAGAAGGTGACACCGAGGGAATAAAAATCAGTGCGATAGTCAATACCTCGGTTCATCCTTCCGGTTTGTTCTGGAGAAATGTAAGCTAGGGTGCCTTCTAATACGTTGGGATTCGTGAGAAATTGAATTTCTCTTGGTAGGAGAGTGGCAATACTAAAATCGATGAGTTTTATTTCAGTTGTGGTAGGGTTTATCAGGATGTTGGCAGGCTTGATGTCTTTATGAATAATCCGTAGGCGTAACTCGCCTTCTCTACGAGAGGCTCCGCGAAAGGTCTCGCAGTGCAGTCCTTCAAGAATAGAAGCAATTTTAATAGCAATGGGGAAAAACTCATTGAGGGAAAGCCAGTTTTCCTTATTCTCCTTGTTCTCCACTCGCCAGTCTTGCAGGGAAATACCACCAAAATCTTCCATCACTAAGATGTAGCTGTTACGGTAGTTTTCTAAGCTATAGGTTTTGATTATGCCAGGAAGATCGAGGTTTTTGGTGATGATATATTGATTGCGGAACTGGGCGATTTCGCCGAACGTAGGATATTCATTCCGCATCAATTTGAGAACAACTGGTTTTTGATCTTGTTCTCTAATGCCACGATAAACTAGCGTTTTACTACCTGAGTAGATTTGCTCGGTGATGCGATAGCCAGGAAATACAGAGAATGTATCTAATAATACTGACATTACGGGGTATGCTCATAATTCTTGTTTATATGGCTTAGTATTCCCCTGCGAAGGCTATGTTTATCATGAAATAGGAATTTTATATGCTTAAATTTTATTGAGACATATCCTTTTTTAGTAAATATTCTATATAGCAATGTTTTCTATAGCATGGTCTATTTATGTAGTTTACCGCCGTAGACATCGCAGGATAATTCAGAAAAGCCTGAAACAACCTCAAGATAGTTAATTTATATAATTTACATAACGATGCATTTTTACAGTATGTAAGTCCTACAAATAAGAAAAAAGCCTGCCGTTCTCCTTAGATTAAGAGCAAAATACGGCAGGTTTTGTGGGTATTGGGCTGCTTTTCTAGACTGTCAACCTCTTCTTTTGCCAAGAAGCTGTTCGCGTTCGGGGAATTCAAAATTCAAAATTTATAGAAGTGCAGATAATTGCTAGTTATGTTTTCCTGCTTTTGAATTTTGTTTTCAATGATGATTTGTCAACATAAGTATTCTTGAACTAACTATTTTTACCCGCTTTTAATCGGACACCCGTTATTATAAACGGGGTATTTTTAGCTGCGATAATAATAATGAGTACAAATACTACTTTATTTTTTGTTTAATAAAAGTCACAACCTGAGTAAGCTGTTTCTTCAAGCCATCGATTTCAGCTTGCATTTTGACAATTTTCTCATTCAATGCACTAATTTCTGCGTCGGAGGCTCCTCCAGCAGTAGGGGTTGCGCTCGCAGTTACAGCACTAGGAGTTGCGTTGCTTACCGCCGTAGGCATCGCAGTATTTGCGACGCTAGGGGCTGCTACTGTAGCAGTGGTTACACCAGAAGTCGTAACTGTGCCATTTTTGACAGTAGCTGCTCCTACTGGCACTAGTTCTGGGCGTGGCTGTTTCGCCTTGGTCATAGCTAACTTAATTGCGTTAATTAGTTGCTTCTGATCAAAAGGCTTACCCAGAAATTCAAAGTATTCAAAGGGTTCTGTGATTTTTTCAGTCACCTCTTCCTTGCGACCAGACATGATCACCAAAGGAATTTTCCTTAATTCCGGATCGGCTTGAACTTTCTGGAAAACCTCCCAGCCACTCATTTTAGGCAACAGGAAATCCAGCATAATCAGGCTGAGTTTTTCCTGAAGAATAAAATTTAGTCCTTCCAAACCATCTTTTGCTTCCAGTACCTCAAAATTGCCCGGAGGCAACATTTCTCGTACTTTTACCCTGACAACTGTAGTGTCATCGATAACTAAAATCTTGTTGCTTGCCACGACTGTTTGCTCTAACAGAAACTTTAAGTGTAAATAGCGGCTTTGCCGATTGTCATTGAGAATTCCCCCACTATATACAAAATTTTTAGCAATTGGGGGATAGTATATTTCGGTATAAATGACATTGCTAGAGGTGTTTTGCAAAACTTTTGCTTGTGCTATTTTCAATTTGTGTGATGGTGATATTTAAGGCTTTAGCTCTGTTATGGGGTATAAGGGACATACTGTACTGGGACATAGGGACTTGATGAAGAGCATCCCCGTCTCTATTTTTATCTATCATTTGTTAATTAACAGACCATTACTCTATATCCGTATTTTGCTTAGATGTCTATAGGACTCGTATTTGATTTTTACAAAAAATCAGTACACCCCGAAAAGGCTTCTTCCCAATTCCCTAGCTAGACAAATAATTTCAAAATCAAAACGGACTACTATATGATTTCGTCACAACGAGCCGAACTAAAGTCTGAAATTACGGCAATGCCTAGCTGGTTACGTCGTCCTATTGGCAAAGCCAGTGAAATCTCTACCGTACAACGCATTATTAAGCAGCGTCAAATTCACACGATTTGCGAAGAAGGGCGCTGTCCCAACCGGGGGGAGTGTTATGCCCAAAAAACTGCAACTTTCTTACTAATGGGGCCTACTTGCACACGGTCTTGTGCTTTTTGTCAAGTAGATAAAGGTCATGCACCGATGCCTCTTGATTTAGAGGAACCCCAAAAGGTAGCCCAGGCGGTGCAGCTTTTGGGATTACGTTATGTAGTGCTGACTTCTGTAGCCCGTGATGACTTGCCCGATCAGGGCGCAGGGCACTTTGTAGAGACGATCGCGACTATCCGCCAATTAAACCCAGAAACTCAAATTGAAGTGCTGACCCCTGATTTTTGGGGTGGTGCTGGTGTTGGGGAATCAGGTCAACGCCAGCGAATAGCGATGATTGTAAAAGCCAAACCAGCTTGTTTCAATCACAATATCGAGACAGTAAAACGGTTAACTGGGCCAGTGCGCCGGGGAGCCAAATACGATCGCTCCCTTTCGGTACTAGCTATGGTTAAAGAAATCGATTCGACAATTCCCACCAAATCAGGTTTGATGCTGGGACACGGAGAAACACTTGATGAAGTCGTTGAAGCAATGGCTGATCTAAGGGCTGTCGGGTGCGATCGCTTGACTATCGGGCAGTATATGCGTCCAACTCTTGAACATCTGCCAGTCCAAAAATATTGGACTCCAGAGGAATTCGATCAACTAGGCAGATTAGCATGGGAAATGGGATTCAACCATGTTCGTTCTGGGCCTCTGGTTCGCAGTTCCTATCATGCTGGAGAGGAGGGAGTGGGGAGTGGGGAGTAGGGAGTTGGGGATGAGGGAGCAGGGGAGGCAGGGGGAGCAGGGGGAGCAGGGGAAGACCATGCCCCCTAATGCCCCCAGTACCTAGTCCCCATTCCCCATTCCCTATTCCCCAATTCCCAACTTCACACAAATATTCTTAAAGAATTTGAATATTTGGTACACCAGTTTGGTATTTCTTAAAAAGTCCTGACATTAGGAGAATCGCATTATGACTGCAAAAACGACGAAGAATTTACCAGTTGCCGACAGTGGAGCTAAACCTCCCTACGCTTTTCGCACAGGCTGGGCACTGTTCTTGTTAGCTATCAATTTTTTGGTGGCAGCATACTATTTCCACATTATTGAGTAGTTAGAAGTGGAGTGGTGCTGCTCAAATCGTTCCTTTGAATAAACCTTTAGGACGAATGAGCAGCACCAAAATCATGATCAACAGCGCTACACCTTGTTTGTACTGTGAACCCAGCCAAGGGGTGCTAATTTCTTGAACGATGCCAATGATAAAAGCTGCTGCGATCGCACCGTAAGGGTTGCCAATCCCACCAAGAATTACTGAAGCAAATAATGGTAAAATTAAAAACCATCCCATATTCGGGCGCACGGCTGTAATCAATCCATACATACTGCCGCCCAAGGATGTAAGACTGCCAGCAATTACCCAAGTCCATAAAATTACTCGGTCAACATTGATACCTGAAACCCTAGCTAAGTCCAGATCGTCAGCAACTGCTCGCATCGCTTTACCAATTTTGGTATTTTGCAGCAGGTAATGCAGTGCCAAAATTGCTAACACCGCCAAACCCAAGACCAATAATTGATTTTGCGGCACCTTTAAACCCGCAATGTCTAAAGCTGGCGTAACAGGTAAATTATAATTTTGGTTCTTGCCACCCCATATAAAAATAATGCCGTTGCGAAGAAATAAGGCAAGTCCGATAGAAATAATAATCAGCGTAGTGGAAGTAGCACGAATAGAGCGCATCTTTGACCACAGTAACTTTTCTGATAACAGCATTGCTGCGACTGTTCCCACCGCCGCTAGGATCATCGATAGCCAAATATTGACTCCAATAGTGTTTATCAGCCAGGTTAGATAGGCTCCAAGAGTGAGAAAATCACCATGAGCAAAGTTAGATAGCCGTAAAATTCCGTAGGTAAGAGTGAGTCCGACTGCTGCTAGAGCAATAATGCTCCCCACTGCAATTCCATTAACGATTAATTGGAAGAATTGTGTATCCATAAGCCTTCAGTTGCTTTAAAAAATTTTACGTCAGTGGTTCGTATAATAATTTTTTTAGAAGAGATGCTAAATTTAACATCATAAGTTATGGTTTATAACAACATAAGTTATGGTTTATAAATAAAACATAATTGTCAGTTAATATACATAGAATCCTCTTCGGATTCTTATGCGAAGCTAAACTAGTTCAACGGTCTAGTTGACCATGCAGCAGTACTCAAGCTTACCAGACCATAACTCACAGATAGATGTAAGGCCAAAACCTTTGACAACAATTGAGCAACTTCGCGCCAAGTTGTGGCTGGAGAGCAGCTTGAACCAGTTGCAAGGTCGCCTTAATGATTGCCTGCTTTCTGCTTGTAAAACAGTCCCACAGGCAAGAGCCGCAGAAACAAAAATTCTCCAAACTGTTGTCAACGAGATTAGCAGTGCTGTGAACAACAGCAATTTGGCGGTTACAGATTGTGCCGTAGGCATAGCTTTGTTTGAACCACAAGCAACTGTTGCCACAGTTTGCTATGTTTCATCTTCTCTATCCCCGAACTCACAACCTTTATTTCTAGAATTGCTGACAACAGAAAAAAAGCTGCTGTTGAGATTGCAAGAGGTCATAGAACTCGAAGATTTGCAGCAGCTTGAAAATCAACAACCACCCAGCGCTTGGCGGTTAGCTGATGATTCTGGCAACGTCATGGGTTGGCTAATTCTCGCCACCGCACCCCTAAACTCTGCTCGTGATTCGCTGATAAAATCACTTGCTCAACTCAGATCAAAATTGATGGCAAGGTCTGCCAAGCGTTGTACAACAGCCTTGGTACAACTTAGACACATTTTATCTTGGCAGCAACGCTATCAACAGTTAAGTAACTCTAATCAAGAATTGGAGCGCACCAATCAACTCAAAAATCAGTTTTTAGCAAATACCAGCCACGAAATTCGTACACCGCTTAGTTCTATTATTGGGTTTACCCACCTGCTTTTAGCCCAAGGGTACGAACCAACTAAAGAACGCCAGCAAGAGTATTTAAATATTATTCAGTCTAGCGGCAAGCACTTACTAGCTCTGATTAATGATATTTTGGATCTCTCTAAAATTGAAGCAAATCAGCTGGAGGTGCAATGGGAAACAATTGATGTGCCAATGCTATGTAGTAATGTTTTCGCATTGGTGAAAGAGAAAGCCGCTAATAAGGGTTTGAAACTCCGTTTAAAACTTGACCCCAATATCACAACCCTAGTAGCTGACCCCTTGCGACTCAAGCAAATGCTGTTGAATTTACTCTTCAATGCCCTAAAATTCACCAGCCAAGGAAGTGTTGGCTTAGAGGTTGTTCCCAAAGGTCTATTTGTGTATTTTACAGTTTGGGATACTGGCACTGGCATTTCCCAAGAAGACCAAGCTCAACTGTTTGAACCCTATTTCCAAATTGCCAAGGCTGTTGCTGGTGGTGAAGGTACTGGTTTGGGTTTAGCAGTAACTCAAAAACTCGCCCAAATTCATGGTGGTTCTGTGAAAGTGGAATCTGAAGTAAATTGCGGTTCCCGTTTTACCCTTGTACTTCCCTTTAAGCAAGATGAGGGAGCAGGGGAAGCAGGGGAAGCAGGGGAAGAAAAATACTCCTTATCTCCTTTGCCTTTTACCACTAATTCTTCTGTAGATATTTTGCTGGTCGAAAATGACTTACCCAACGCTCATTTGATGCAAATTTATCTATGTAAATTGGGATATCAGGTGACTTGGGTTAAGAATGCTGCCGAGATGTGGGAAACTTTACCACAGTTAGACCCAGTGGTGATTTTGATGGATGTTCATCTAGCAGATGGGAATGGTCTGAAGTTGGTACAGCAGCTGCGAGAAAATCAGCAATATCGGGCGATTCCGGTAATTGTTCAAACAGCAATGGCAATGAAAGGCGATCGCGAAACTTGTCTAGCAGCTGGAGTAAATGACTATATTTCTAAACCAATTGATTTACCACTTTTAGCCAGTCTGATAGCTAAATACAGCAAACCGCCAACTAAGGTTGATGGGGAGTAGGGAGTGGGGAGTCGGGAGTCGGGGCAGGGGGCAAGAGGGGGAAAATAAAAAATTAGCTCTTATCCCCTCTGCTCCCTACTCCCTGCCCCAATACTTCTCGGCTTTTGCATTTTTAACTCGGAATCGGGTTTGGGGTAAAGGTTTTTTCTTTCCCTTTTCCCTTTCCCCTTTTCCCCAAAACCTTAGAAGTATTGCTCCCTGCCCCTGTGCCTCTTTCCCATCCCCCATTAAGTAATGACTACAATGGAATTTGTTGGGTGCTATCGGGTTTGGGCAGGACTGGTAAATGATGCTGACAGAAAAATTTGAGCAATTAAAAGCCTTATTTCAAGAAATGGAGCAGGCATTGATTGCCTACTCTGGGGGCGTTGATAGTACTTTGGTTGCCAAAATTGCTTATGATGCGTTGGGCGATCGCGCTTTGGCTGTGACGGCTGTTTCTCCTTCACTTTTACCAGAAGAGTTAGAAGATGCCAAAATTCAAGCCGCAACTATTGGGATTGGGCATAAAATCGTCCAGACTCACGAGATGGAAAATCCCAATTACACTTCTAACCCGGTTAACCGTTGTTATTTTTGCAAAAGTGAATTACACGACACTCTCAAACCTTTAGCTTTAGAGTTAGGTTATCCCTACGTGGTGGATGGGGTAAATGCTGATGATTTGCATGATTATCGCCCAGGAATTCAGGCGGCGAAAGAAAGAGGGGCGCGATCGCCTTTAGCAGAAGTTGGTCTTACCAAGGTTGAAGTTAGACAACTTTCGCAACAACTCGGTTTACCTTGGTGGGATAAACCCGCTCAACCTTGCCTCAGTTCCCGCTTTCCTTATGGTGAAGAGATTACTGTAGCTAAGTTACAACGAGTTGGTAGAGCAGAAATTTTATTAAGAAAGCTAGGTTGGCAGAATTTGCGCGTGCGATCGGAAGGAGATACAGCCCGCATTGAATTACCACCAGAACAAATTAAAGAGTTTGTGTTAACTACGGATCTACAGAAAGTAGTTTCTGCATTTCAAGATTTCGGATTTCTTTACGTAACTCTGGATTTAGAAGGTTATCGTAGCGGTAAGTTAAATCAGGTTTTGAATCGGGAAGCCTTGAGCGTTAAACTATAGCATTTTCCTGGACTGTAGACACGGTTGTGCTGTTTTCACCTACCTCACTTGTCTTCGCCAACTGCATCAGTGTCTCATACCAATCTGTAATCGGCAGATCGGCAGGTGCTGTTAGCTCCTTGATATCGCGGATGGGAAAAGTGGGAATTCCATTAGGAAGAGGCTCATTGGATTTTGGGAAACTTAATCCTCCTTTGAACTGTTCTAGTTCTTTTAGTTCTTCTGGGGTTAGATCCATAAACAATTCGTCGCCTTGAATCTTTTGCACTTCCAGGCGGTTTTCCATTAGGAGTTACGCAAAAATTGCTAAAAAGCTTAATTTCTCGAACCGCCAAGACGCCAAGAGCGCCGAGAATTCGTAGAGTGTGCGTAAGTCCTATCCATGATATTCTCCTTTGTTTTTACACTAAGTGCGTAGGCACAGCCCGTCGTAGAAATCACTGATTTCTATAAGCGATCTGCATACGTTTAATTTCATTCCCCTTTGAAGAACTTATGCAAATTTACTATTTAAATTACAAATATTTATGTTAATAGGCACTATTTGGTAGCCTGTCTACGCAATTCCACAACTTATGATGATGCGATCGCTCCAAGTGTTCGCAAAGCGATCGCTCATTTCTCACGCTGAGTTAGCTTGTATTCTATCTGTTGTAGTGCCAATCGCCACACATCATAACCCTCTTGAGATAGGTGCAAACCATCTGTGGTCAACTCTGGGCGCAAATTGCCTTCCATATCCGTAAACCAGCTATAAATATTTAGATAATTAGCACCTTCTTGTTTAGAAATCTGGGTTAGTTGTGTGTTGATGTGACGAATGCGACTATTGGAAAGTTTTGCTAGGCGAGTAGGCAGAATTGATTGGACAATGATTTGAGTTTTTGGGTGAGCCTGCCGTAAGCGACGGACAATTCGGCGATAGTTACGCAAAATTGTGTCATCACTAGCGCCTTTTCGTAAGTCGTTAATCCCAGCCATGACGTAAATCACATCTGGCCGGGTTGCCGAAAATGCCCCTAATCTTTTTAAGACGCCACTGGAAGTATCTCCAGATATGCCTTGATTCAGCCATAATTTACCAGCAGGCAGTTTTTCTCTAGGAAACCACATGCTCAAAGAATCGCCAACTAAGATACTTAGATGATTTGTACCTTGACCTTGAGCGATCGCTCTAGCTTCTAAAGCTAATAAACTTTTCCAGTCATCATAAGTTAATTGACGTTTCTTGATCGACTCCCACAATGATTGCAAATTATCACTATCTATGCGCGTATAAATCTGACCTGTTTTCAGAGCCGCCAATCTTTGGTAGTAAAGTTGATTCCCAGATGTCAATGAGAGACCAGTTGTTTGGGGGCTGGGGTTGAGTGATGACTCTGTTGGAGCTGGTAATTCCTGACTACTTATTTCTGGTAAACTCTTAATGTTTTTCTCACCTGCTGTTGGCTGCAAACTTTTTAAGGGTTGGAACGCTTGGCTGCTGAGTTCTGGTAAGGAGATATCAACGCTATTGATAATTTTTGTACTGACTATTGCCGGAGAACTCTGTTTTAAATCCCACAGGGATCTAGAATTTGCTGGCAAGATAATCGACAAATGTGGAAGAGCCAATGCTGGTATTGCTAATACTGTTAACAAGCCTGCTGTCAACAGATAAGGGTCCCTCATCGCTTTGTCTCTCCTCTACTCACTACTTTTCCATCTCACAGCATTAGTTGCCTGTATTCAGGAAAATTTTACTTCGGTTAAGTTATTATTCTTATTTAAACTGTATAGTTCTGTAAAGCCTATTAACGAGATTATATTTGGAATTCACGATCTCTTTAAATTACGGTTTTCCTGGTGGTATACAAATTTTATTTGTCAGGATAGTTGTACTGAAAACCCTATTTTCACAAACCGACTATTTTTTATAACTCAGCTGCCACAAATATTGCAAGTGTGTAAAAACTCAGCAATTAGTAGGTTGTTTTTGAGTATCTCAGGACAGAGGTTTTGGCTTTTGCCGTTGCTAACATAATAAATAACCATTTGATTTCAGGTTTCAAAATGTCAGTCAATTGTGGCGATCGCATTTAGCTTTTTAATTTCTCAGATGGAATTGAGTGTTGCAAATGCGTCAGTTCTCAAATATGGAATTAGTTAGATTAAAGATTCATAACTAGTATCAGACAAGGATCGACACTTAAAGAAGTTTTTGAGCATTTTAGGTAATTTACAGCACAGTTAGAAGTTATGCCCGTAGACCCTCAATCAAAAAGATTTAGGATAACTTTAGAGCTATCTAGAACACTGTTAGACACTATACCCGTTATTCTGGGATAAGAAAAGTTAAGTTTATTTTCATGCAAAACTAGGCTCTTACCTTTAATGTCATAATTGGGGTTTTAATATAAATTGTCCAGTTGTAGGACAGTGCCCTGCACTTAGAAGGTTATTCTCTACATACCTAATTTCAACTTAATGTTTACTTATTGAAGTATGAGTTGAAACACATTTAAATTAAGTTTTAACTAGAGAAAATAACTTCATGGGAGGTGGTAAGATTTAGGCTTAATCATTAATGTTTTCCTTTTATTCCGTGGCTAGAGCTAGTACAGCGATTGGTGTGAGTCCCATTATTAAAGAGATTGTGCAAAAACAGGCACATTCGACACGTTTGACCCTGAAAGAAGTTATTCTCATGGGGATGTTAGCAATTGACAAACTAGATGATCAAGGTCGTCAAGAGTTAGCAGATCAAGTTCATCAAATGCAAGTGAATGGAGAAATTTAAGTAGTTATGAGTTATAGATTTTAACTGCTCAGTCCTGAATATTTACTTAATATCTTTATTGAGTAAAACGATAACGGCTTCCCATTACATAATCCTCGTTAATTTCAAAAGATATCCATCGACGTTGCAGAGTTTCAGCCACAAACCCGCTTGTGTTAGAACCTGCAAATGGATCTAAAACCATATCACCTTCATCAGTTAAGAATTTGATGAAGAACTCGGCGAACCCTTGAGGAAAACGTGCTGGATGGGGTCTAATTTCTGCTGATTTACAGCGTCGTAAATAAGCACTATTCGATTCAGTATTAGCAATTTCTAGTATATTTGGCGGAATTGCACCTTGGTTATCCTTTTGGAATTTATCCGAAATATCATGTCCACTAGGACGTATTTTAGCCTTATAGCCATTTTTGAGTAATTGTTTCATACTTTGGCTATAGGGCTTTAAAACTTTTCTGTTATCTGCTTTAGGATTCGGTGTCTTAGACAACCACCAAACTGTATTTACAGAATCTTTCACACGAATCCGCCTGATTGTTACCCACTCAGCAGGGGTTGGCAGTCGAGCCGGATTATAGTGGTAGAATTCTTGAGCAAGAAATAAACCTACTTCTTTGCATAATCTAACTAAAAGTTCGTATTGATAGATACTCCGCACGGGATTACCAGGAAGGTAAGCGCCACCTAAATCTAGTACGAATGAGCCATTATCTGCCAGTACTCTTTTAAATTCATACGCAAATGGTAAGAACCACTCAATATATTTTTCAGAAGTTTCGTTACCGTATTCTTTTTTTCTTGTTAAAGCAAATGGAGGTGATGTGATAATTAAATTAATACTATTATCGTCAATGAATTTAATAAGTTTAAGGCTATCACCTAAATATGCTGTTCCGTTCTGCTGGGTATAATAGGGATTAAAAATTATTTCTTTTGATGACGTTATTGATTCTTCTTGCAAGAGTTATAAAATTATCTCGTTTTTTATAGTTATAGCTTGTTTTGATATTGTCTGGATATTTTATTTTAAAAGTGATTTTTTTAACGCAGAGGAACACGAGGGAAGCGCAAAGTAACGCAGAGGGGTATATTAACTTTGTATCCATGCTATCACTGCGATCGCCGGATTCGCGTTTGTATGTCGTCTGCTACTACAAGACAACCTTTCAACTTTTCTAAAGGTTGCTCCTGTACAACACGAGACAAAATTTCTAGCACTGTTTGACGGCTACGATTACGCGAACGCAATAGTAGAATACCAGGATGAGTGCCTGGTGGAAAGCGGCGAACATCAGAGAAGTCTAAATCAAGGGTGATGAAAAACCGTTCCTCAGCACAAACTTGCTCCCAAACAGTTTCATCATCAGCACCAGATAATCCTTCATCAGTCACACGGTCAGCGTTGTAACCAGCTTGCTGTAAAAACTCAACGTGGGTTTGTGCCATATTCTCGTCGAGTTTTACTGTCATTTTATTCATCGCAGTGGCAACAATTCCTCTTCCCTGGTTAATTGGGCTGCATAAGCAATAGCTGCTTTGATATCTTCTAAAACCAGTGGTGGATACTCTTGAATAATTTCCTCAAATGTCAGTCCCTCGGCAAAGTTATCAAGGATGACTGATACCATAATGCGTGTTCCTTTGATACACGGTTTACCGTGACATACATTTGGGTTTTGAGTAATGCGTTCTTGCCAGTTTGTCATGGTTTTGAGTGCTTGTAATTAAGTTTAATTTTAGGCCCTCACTATTTTAGTTTACATCCTTTTAAATTTTTACTTGCTTATATGCTCGTAGCCATTTTAAAGACCAACAGTCATTAATGAATGAGTAAAAAAATCCCCCACCTTGCGGCAGGGGATTTTTATTACTTACCTACAAAACTAGTAGCTGAATTAACCAAACTTACCAGCAGTAGAAGCAATCAAGAATGCGGCGTAAGTCAAGACATAGCCAACAGTGAAGTGAGCTAGACCAACTACACGACCTTGAACAATAGACAGAGCAACGGGCTTATCTTTCCAGCGAACTAGGTTAGCTAGAGGAGTGCGTTCGTGTGCCCAAACAAGGGTTTCAATCAACTCTTGCCAGTAACCTCTCCAGGAGATTAAGAACATGAAGCCAGTAGCCCAAACTAGGTGTCCAAACAAGAACATCCAAGCCCAGACAGACAGGTTATTCACGCCGTAGGGGTTGTAACCGTTAATCAACTGAGCAGAGTTAGCCCAGAGGTAATCGCGGAACCAGCCCATGAGATATGTAGAGTTCTCATTAAACTGAGCTACGTTGCCTTGCCAAATACCTAGATGTTTCCAATGCCAGTAGAACGTAACCCAACCAAGGGTGTTGAGCATCCAGAACGCGGCTAGGTAGAAGGAATCCCAAGCTGAGATGTCGCAAGTACCGCCACGACCGGGGCCGTCGCAAGGGAAGGCATAGCCGAAGTCCTTTTTATCGGGCATCAGCTTAGAACCACGGGCATCCAAAGCACCTTTGACCAAGATCAAGGTGGTGGTGTGCAGACCTAAAGCGATCGCATGGTGTACCAAGAAGTCGCCAGGGCCAATTGTCAAGAACAAGGAGTTAGTACCAGCATTGATGGCATCTAACCAGCCTGGTAACCAAACGTTAGCGTAGTTGGGCCATGCTGTATTAGCAATACTATCTGGGTTAGACAACAAGGTGTTTAAGCCGTACAGTACTTTACCATGAGAAGCTTGGACAAACTGGGCAAACACTGGCTCAATCAGGATTTGCTTTTCAGGAGTACCGAAAGCAACCACTACGTCGTTGTGGACGTACAAGCTAAGGGTGTGGAAGCCTAAGAAAAGGGATACCCAGCTAAGGTGGGAGATAATCGCTTCTTTGTGCTTCAACACGCGCTCAAGGACGTTGCCTTTGTTTTGTTCTGGGTCGTAATCACGTACCCAGAATATAGCTCCGTGAGCAAAAGCACCTAGTATCAGGAAACCAGCAATATATTGATGGTGCGTGTACAGCGCTGCCTGAGTTGTATAGTCCTTAGCAATAAATGCATAAGGAGGCATGGCGTACATGTGCTGTGCCACCAAAGAGGTGATGGTTCCTAGAGCAGCTAGGTGAATACCCAACTGGAAGTGCAGTGAATTGTTATAGGTGTCGTACAACCCTTGGTGAGGCAGGTTGAACTGACCTTCGCTCTTGCTACCAGGTACTAAACCGGATTTGGAGTTCAGCATTTCTTTGATGCTGTGACCAATTCCGAAGTTAGTCCGGTACTGGTGACCGGCAACGATAAAGATAACTGCGATCGCTAAGTGGTGATGAGCTATGTCAGTCAGCCACAAAGCTTCTGTCTGGGGATGGAAACCACCCAAGAAAGTCAGAATTGCAGTACCTGCACCTTGAGATGTGCTGAATATATGCCCAGGAGTGTCAGGGTTTTGAGCGTAAACGCCCCAGTTGCCTGTAAAGAAAGGTGTCAAACCTGCTGGGTGGGGTGGGGTGGATAGGAAGTTATCCCAACCTACGTGCTGTCCGCGAGCTTCGGGGATAGCAACGTGAATTAAGTGACCAGCCCAAGCCAAAGAACTAACACCAAACAAACCTGCTAAGTGGTGGTTTAGCCGATGTTCAGCACTCTTAAACCATGCCAAGCTAGGACGGTACTTGGGTTGCAAGTGCAGCCAGCCAGCAAACAAGAGGACAGCCGCGAACAACAACAGGAATACTGAACCTGTGTACAGTTCACTGTTAGTCCGCATACCGATGGTGTACCACCAGTGGTAAACACCAGAGTAGGCAATATTTACCGGATTACTAGCGCCAGCTTGGGTAAAAGCTTCGATCGCTGGTTTACCAAAGTGAGGGTCCCAAATCGCGTGGGCGATGGGACGGATATGAAGGGGATCTTTAATCCACTGTTCAAAGTTACCTTGCCAGGCTACGTGGAACAGGAGGCTGGATGCCCACAGGAAGATGATTGCCAAGTGACCGAAGTGAGTTGCGAAAATCTTTTGGTAAAGATTTTCTTCCGTCATGCCATCATGGGTTTCAAAATCGTTGCCTGTAGCGATCGCATACCATATCCGACGAGTCGTCGGATCCTGTGCGAGATCCTGGCTAAATTTCGGAAATTTCGTCGCCATAGGTTTAATAAATCCTCTGACCTTTAGCCATCAAGTACCAGCCTCTAGAGTCCTGAGTTTTGAGTTCTAAGTTCCGAGTTTTTTCTCAGCACTCAGCACTCAGCACTCAGCACTCTATAACTGATTGCTACCCTACTGAAAGGATGTGTGCATGGAAGAACGCCCAGGTTGTGGCAATTCCTCCCAAGAGGTAGTGAGCTACCCCTACAGCCCGACCCTGAATAATGCTCAGAGCGCGAGGCTGAATTGCTGGTGCTACCTTCAGTTTGTTATGCGCCCAAACAATGGACTCAATAAGTTCTTGCCAGTAGCCGCGACCACTGAACAGGAACATCAAGCTGAATGCCCAAACAAAGTGAGCGCCTAAGAACATGAGTCCATAAGCAGATAGCGCACTGCCGTATGAATTGATGACTTGCGTAGCTTGCGCCCACAAGAAGTCTCGCAACCAACCATTGATGGTGATGGCGCTTTGGGCAAAGTTACCACCGGTGATGTGAGTCACAACACCATCTGCATCTACGGTTCCCCAGACATCTGATTGCATCTTCCAGCTGAAGTGGAAAATTGCAATGGATATTGTGTTGTACATCCAGAAAAGTCCGAGGAATACGTGATCCCAACCAGATACTTGACAAGTACCGCCACGACCAGGACCATCGCAGGGGAAGCGGAAGCCCAGGTTTGCTTTGTCTGGAATCAGACGAGAGCTACGGGCAAACAGTACACCTTTGAGCAGAATTAGGACAGTAACGTGGATTTGGAATGCGTGAATATGGTGGATTAAGAAGTCCGCCGTACCCAAAGCAATGGGCATCATCGCAACTTTACCGCCTACAGCCAAAATCCCACCACCGAAAGCATAGCTAACGGGTTCTAGCGCATTGGGAGCAGTGCCACCAGGAGCTAGGGTGTGGATATTTTGTACCCACTGGGCAAACACTGGCTGCAACTGTATTGCCGTATCAGAGAACATGTCTTGGGGACGTCCCAAGGCACGCATTGTATCGTTGTGAATGTAAAGTCCAAAGCTATGGAAGCCGAGGAAGATACACACCCAGTTAAGGTGAGAAATAATCGCATCACGGTGACGAATCACCCGATCTAACAAGTTGTTTTGGTTCACAACTGGATCGTAATCCCGCACCATGAATATGGCAGCGTGAGCAGCACCGCCGACTATACAGAATGCACCAATCCACATGTGGTGGGTGAAAATGCACAACTGTGTAGCATAATCAGTTGCCAAATATGGATATGGAGGCATCGCGTACATGTGATGCGCGATGATGATGGTCAGCGAACCCAAGAAGGCTAGGTTAGTAGCCAATTGAGCGTGCCAGGATGTGGTCAGGTTTTCGTAGAGACCTTTGTGACCTTCACCAGTGAAAGGGCCTTTATGGTTTTCCAGGATCTCTTTAATGCTGTGACCAATACCCCAGTTGGTACGGTACTGGTGACCAGCAATAATAAAGAGAACTGCGATCGCTAAGTGGTGATGAGCAATGTCAGTCATCCACAAGCCGCCTGTTACTGGGTTTAGACCGCCCTTGAAGGTGAGGAAGTCAGCATACTGACCCCAGTTCAAGGTGAAGAAAGGTGCTAAACCAGCAGCAAAGCTGGGATACAGCTCGGTCAACAAGTCTTTGTTCAAGATGAACTCGTGGGGCAAGGGTATGTCTTTGAGAGCAACACCTGCATCCAAAAGCTTGTTAGTCGGTGCGGATACGTGGATTATGTGACCTGCCCATCCCAAGGAACCACAACCTAGCAATACTTGCAAGTGGTGATTCAGCATCGACTCCACATTCTGGAACCATTCCAGTTTGGGAGCGCGTTTGTGGTAGTGGAACCAGCCAGCAAATAGTAATAAGGCTGCTAATACCAAGCCACCGATCGCTGTGCAGTAAAGCTGGAAGGAGTTTGTGATCCCCCAACCGCGCCATACTTGGAACAAACCAGAGGTGATTTGAATACCGTGGAAACCACCGCCAACATCACCGTTTAAAATGTCTTGTCCAACAATGGGCCAAACGACCTGAGCACTTGGTTTAACGTTCAACGGGTCGCTTAACCAAGCTTCGTAGTTAGAAAACTTCGCCCCGTGGAAAATCATCCCGCTCAACCAAACCATTATTACGGCTAAGTGGCCAAAGTGGGCTGAGAATATCTTGCGGGATATATCTTCTAAATCGCTTGTATGTGTATCAAAATCATGGGCGAGTGCGTGAAGGTTCCAAATCCATGTGGTGGTTTTGGGGCCTCTGGCTAAGGATCTGTCGAAGTGTCCAGGTTGCGCCCATTTCTCGAATGAGGTTGGAACTGGGTCATTATCGACGATTACTCTTGCCTTTTTTTCCTCTCGCTCCGGAGGACTTATTGTCATTCGACCTCCTCTCTAGATAAGGAATGAGGAATCATGAATACCACAAAGTTAACCATTACCGCAAATTCCATTTTGCTGAAGCCGCGATGAAGACCGATGTGGATTGTTGTTTCTCGTTGAATTATAGAGTCTTCACTTGTACTTTGTTGGAGATACTTGGAGATATTTTAACAATAATTCAAACTTGCTGAAATATTGCTGGAATTCCTGCCTTAACTGCCTTTTAACTTCAAAGTCTTTGTCCAAAAGTCAATAGATTATCTATTTAATTTACAAAGAATAACAATTTGCAAATTTTATAGTTTGGCTGTATGAGGCGATGTTCCAGCTTTGGCTGCTATTACTCATGAACATTTGTATCATATTTCCATTTTTGTAAGTAAAAAGCTGTAAAGAATATGATTCGTTTGATAATTTCCTGAGATACACAAGAAAATTATGGGATTTGAGGCAGATTTCATCTTTTGGGCTATAGTTCCAGATGGACAGTTTGAGCCAAAATAATCTGTCAATTGTCGAAGACTATCACTGGGTGCAACGCATGAACTCGTGGCAGAAAAGGGTGTTAGAGAAGCTCCTCCCTGAGAGGTTTCCCATTTTCAAGTGGGTAATGACATTGTTGCTGGTATTAAGCTTGACCAGTTGTGGCGAGAAAGTCAGTAGCCAAGAAGTATCTACTGACTATAGAAATAACCCCCCACAGATTTCTCAAATTTCAAAGCAATTTTCGGAAGTTTCCCCACCATCTGTTATCCAAGAACTGCGGACAATTTTGGAAGTTTATCAGCCACAAGTGACAATTGTTACTCCACAAGCTGGTGAAGTTCTCCAAGACAACAAAGCCACAGCCAGTTTTCAGGTTAAGGATTTACCAATATTTAAGGATTCACAATTACAACTAGGGCCCCATCTACATGTAATTCTAGATAACCAACCTTATATCCCTGTTTATGACCTGAATCAGCCCTTGGTTTTGCCAGACTTGTCTCCAGGTACTCATACCTTGCGAGTCTTTGCCTCTCGTCCTTGGCATGAAAGCTTTAAGAATGAAGGCGCTTATGCCCAAACAACATTTCACGTCTTCACTAAAACCGACGACAACAACCCAGATCCTAAGTTACCCCTGCTAACTTACAGCCGCCCTCAAAGTAGCTACGGAGCAGAACCAATCTTACTGGACTTTTACCTAACTAACGCTCCTCTGCACCTAGTTGGCAAAGAAAACCCTAACGATCAATTCAGTGATTGGCGCATCCGCTCCACAATTAATGGTGAAAGCTTTATTTTCGATCGCTGGCAAGCAGTTTATCTTAAAGGCTTCCATCCAGGAAAAAACTGGGTAAAACTAGAATTTCTTGATAATCAGGGAAATACTGTCAAAAATGCCTTTAATACTACAGTTAGATTGATTGACTACCAACCAAAGGGTAAAGACACTTTATCAAGAATTGTCAGAGGAGAACTCACAGCAGATGAGGTGCGCTCCATTGTAGACCAGAATTATAGACTTACACCTAAACCCACACCCACACCATCCGTTGAAAAAACGCCCCAAATACAACCGAAGGTAGAAAAACAGCCGATTCCCGAAACTGAAACTTCCAAAGAATCAGAAACAGAGCCAACCAAGCCAGAACAACCAAAATTGGAAGTTCCAACGGTACCATCTCCCACTTTGTCCCCAACATCGCCAGAAATAATTACGCCTACAATAGAACCTCAGCCAGAGGTAACACCAACTCCTGAATCAACGCCGTTACCTGAAAAAATTGTCCCTCAGCCTACAAAACCTAGATTTGGCGGATTTTTTAACCGTCGAGCGGGGAAAGTCCCCATCCCACAACCACCAGTTGAGACATCTCCTAGTTTGCCACCCACGCTACCAGAGATTATCGAGTCTCCTACACCAGAAGTAATTACACCAACACCAGAGCCACCGCCAGAGGTAACACCAACTCCTGAATCAACGCCGTTACCGGAAACAGTTGTCCCTCAGACAACAAAATCTAGATTTGGTGGATTTTTCAACCGTCGAGCTGGTAAAGTCCCCACCCCAAAAGCACCAGTTGAGACATCTCCTAGTTTGCCACCCACGCTACCAGAGATTATTGAGTCTCCTGCACCAGAAATAATTACGCCATCAGCAGAAACTAAACCAGAGGTAACGTCAATTCCTGAATCAATACCGTTACCCGAAAAAGGAGAAGTAAAGTAACTCGTTTATATCGGGAGCAAAATAGGACTTACGCATTGACAAGTAATGCTAAACATGCATAAGTTAAAAACCACATCTCTCGTAGGGGCACAGCAATGCTCATTGGTGTCAACTTAAGCTAGAAATAGCTTAAATCAGCGAACAGTTAACAGTTATAACTGATAACTCAAGGCTTGACTTCACCCCCCTGGAACTAAAGTTCCAGGCTAATAGCTAAAGTCTACTTAGGGGTTGCTGAAAAAAAAGAAAAGGTTACAGTCTCTAGATTATCAGACCAAAGAAAGATATTCAGGTGCAAGAGTTGAGGGTAAAATAACCCAAAATCCTTGCATCACCGTGACTAGCAGGACTAAAGTGTGTCATTAGTAACCATGTACCGAAAGCAGGAGCAAACTACAATCCCACCAGAAAACTTTGAACTTCCGTTTGAAGGAAAATTATCAGAAGATAATCGTTGGGTAATTATGGCTGATTTAATACCGTGGGCGGAATTTGAAGAGGAATATTCTTCATTTTTTTCGGCAGAGATGGGAGCGCCAGCAAAATCATTTCGGGTGGCATTAGGCGCATTAATAATCAAAGAAAAACTAGGAATAAGCGACAGAGAAACAGTAGAACAAATTAAAGAAAACCCTTATCTACAGTACTTCATAGGAATATCATCTTATATTAATGAAGCTCCATTTGATCCATCTATGCTAGTCCATTTTCGTGAAAGAATTAGTGCAGACTTAGTAAACAAAGTAAATCAAGAAACTGTTAAAAGGATGCTAGAGACAACATCTTCGACTTTAGCAACTGAATCAACTGAATCAACTGAATCAACTCAAAAAAAAATAGAAGAATTAGAAAAAGAAGATAACACGCCGAAAAATCGGGGAAAATTAATATTAGATGCGACTTGTGCGCCAGCAGACATCAGCTATCCAACAGATTTCGAGCTATTAAATCAAGCAAGAAAACAGACAGAACGAATAATAGACCTTCTTTATGAACAGATAAAAGGTACATTAGAGAAAAAACCAAGGACTTATCGGGAAATAGCGAGAAAAAACTACTTAGAAGTCGCTAAAAAACGTCGTGTATCCCAAAAAGATAGGAAAAAAGCGATTAAAAAGCAGCTTCAATATATCAAAAGAAACTTATCTCATATTGACCAGCTAATCAGATCGGGAGCAACTCTAGAAAAACTAAGTACTAAACAATATAAAATGTTGCTTGTAGTTGTAGAAGTTTATCGTCAACAACTATGGTTGTATGAAAATAAAAAACAGAGTATTGATGACCGAATCGTTAGTTTAAGCCAACCACATATCCGCCCAATTGTCCGTGGAAAAGCTGGGAAAGCCGTGGAATTTGGGGCAAAATTATCAGCTAGTTATTTTGATGGGTATGTATTTTTAGACCATATTAGTTGGGATAATTTTAATGAATCAGGAGACTTAAAATCACAAGTAGAAGCATATAAAAACTATACTGGCTATTATCCAGAATCGGTTCATGTAGATAAAATTTATCGCACAAGAGAGAATAGAGCTTGGTGCAAAGGAAGAGGTATTATCATGAGTGGTCCTCCTTTGGGAAGACCACCAGCCAATGTTAGTAAAGAAAAAAAGAAACAAGATTTAGAATCTGAGAGAATTCGTAATTGTATTGAAGGAAAATTTGGGCAAGCTAAAAGAAGGTTTAGCCTCAATCGAGTGATGGCGAAACTTTCCCACACTTCTGAAACTGCAATTGCTATTACTTTTCTAGTGATGAATCTTTCTACTCACCTGTCGCGGGTGTTTTATGCTTTTTTATGTCTATTTTTGAAAACTGCACCTTTTTTGCAGTTCCGTATAACTGAAAATTATGATTTTATTAGTTATAAACAAGAAAAGCTTATCTTTGATTTTGCTTGAATAACTAGTCAACCCTTAAGATTGCTTTTTCATACTTTTTCAGCAACCCCTACTTAAGTAGACTAAAGATTTTTGGGTATATTTAATAATCAAAAGATTACTTTTGCTATTAGTAAGGAACTGACGTTCCTTGTGGACATGGCTTTGACGCTAAGTTTACACGTATGAGCAATGCTTTCTACAGCATGGTCTGTTTACGATCGCAGAAGAAAATTGCGATCGCTACTGAACTTAAAGATAAAAACTGGGTAGTTGTCCGCATTGCTGATAATGGTTCTGGAATTCCCCCTGATGTTCAAGAAAAAATTTTTGAGACGTTCTTTACTACTAAAGCCAGAGGTGTTGGCACTGGTATGGGACTTTCGATTAGCCATCAGATTGTAGTCGAGAAACACGGAGGACAACTAATATGTAAGTCTGAGGTGGGTAGTGGTACTGAATTTATCATTTCTCTTCCGATTCAAAAGCAGCATTTACCCGAAAATGCTCAACTTTAACTCTTGCGCTAAAGCCTCAACAAAAGCAAGCCCCACTACCGGATTTCCTATCGTATCCAACCCAGGACTGTAACAAGCGATCGCTCCCTCACCTGGTACTATTGCTATAAGTCCACCACCAATCCCTGATTTCATCGGTAGACCAATTCTGACTGCATACTGAGCAGAAGCTTCATATAATCCACAAGTTGACATCACCGCATTGACAATCCGGCGATTTTTTGCTGATAAACAGCCATTTTCACAAGCTAAGAGCTTTCCTAACAGGGCTAAATCTTCAACTCGCCCAGATATACAGCATATTTGCTCATAAGTGTCAAGTGCTGTTTTAAAATTTTCTAGATGACCAGCTTCGGTAAGATAGTTTGCGATCGCTTCATTGGTTGTTGAGCGTGTTAATCGGACTGAAGCCAGCATCACCTTATCTAAAGATAATTGGCAACCTGCTAATTGGTTGAGCCATTGACAAAATAAAAGAGTGCGATTGCTAGCGTCCTTTCCAGGTAATTTATCAGCGAGAGTAATTGCTCCACTATTAATCATCGGATTGCGGGGATATCCGCGATCGGCAATTAATTGTTCTAAGGAATTGAAGGGTGCATCTGAAGGTTCTACCCCAACCCACTCAAAAACCGTTTCTGCGCCAAAATGTTCTAGCAGATAAAGTAAGGAAAATGTCTTAATAACGCTCATTAGCGGGAAAACACAAGCTATATCCCCAAAGCTAATAGTTTTTCCCGATTTACAGCAGATATGAACTGCAAACCAACCAGGATTAACTTTAGCTAATTGCGGAATGCGATCGGCAATTTGTCCCTGTTTAGCCTGAATTTTAGCTAGTTGCACCCAGGCTGATAAATCCGTAGTAGTTAGTTTAGCAAGTTCTTTCAAAGTGTAAATTTTCTAAAAGTTCATGTATTAAACATTAATTAACAGTGTAATATGAGGCTTGTCAAGGCTTCGTCATAGCCGAGAAACATCTATAAGCTGCGAAATCTTTTTGAAAGTTATTGATGTTAAAAGACAATATCAAGTTTAATCAGAACAAGCTTAGGAATATTAAATTTACGCAATGTGCAACTTAATATTCTGAGGCGGGCTATTTCATTCTCATCTAGCCCACCTCAAAATTTATTTTGAAGTCAGAAGATTTCAGCTTTAAGTTGATACCAATACTTACCCAACCCTCCCCGATGTATTGGGGAGGATGCGCGAGTGCGCGGGTGGAGTATTTTTCTAGCTCATAAACTTGAAATCTGCGGTAGTTCTCCCCATTCCTTACAAGGGTTGGGGGCTGGGGGGTTAGTTTTGAGTATAAGTTGCACATGAGTTTTGAGTATAAGTTGCACATGGCGTAAGTTGATCTGCCAGAACAAAAGCATTGTGAAACAAAATCAATTTAACGCTCAAGGGGAAAAACTTGTGAAACCTAATTCAAAAAAGTGTACAGCGATCGCAGTTGGCTTCGTTGGTTCGCTATTATGGGGAGCAACTTGCGTTGTAGAAAATCAAAATGCTATTGCACAAGTAGGCGGATTCTTTATAATAAACGAACTATCCAACAAGTGCATTGATGTAGTTGGAGATCCTGGCACAGCGAATCGTGCGCGATTGGAACTTTTTGATTGCGAACTATCTGGATTCACCGGTTCCGGTAGAATAACAGATCAAAAATGGGAATTTCTTCGTGGTGGATTTCTCAGAAATAAATTATCCAACAAATGCATTGATGTAGTTGGAGATCCTGGCACAGCGAATCGTAGCCCATTGGAACTTTTTGATTGCGAACTATCTGGATTTACCGGTTCAGGTAATACCACAGATCAGAGATGGGAATTCATTGGTGCAGGATTTCTCAGAAATGGATTATCCAACAGATGCATTGATGTAGTTGGAAATCCTGGCACAGCGAATCGTGCGCGATTGGAACTTTTTGATTGCGAACTATCTGGATTCACCGGTTCCGGTGCCAGATCAGATCAGAGGTGGCGGTTGCAACCAAGTCTTTAAGAATACTGCTTGAGTGAAACCGGATGAGTCACCCACAGCTAAAGTATAGGATTTCGTAAATATGTAGGGGTTGCTGAAAAAGTATGAAAAAGCAATCTTAAGGGTTGACTAGTTATTCAAGCAAAATCAAAGATAAGCTTTTCTTGTTTATAACTAATAAAATCATAATTTTCAGTTATACGGAACTGCAAAAAAGGTGCAGTTTTCAAAAATAGACATAAAAAAGCATAAAACACCCGCGACAGGTGAGTAGAAAGATTCATCACTAGAAAAGTAATAGCAATTGCAGTTTCAGAAGTGTGGGAAAGTTTCGCCATCACTCGATTGAGGCTAAACCTTCTTTTAGCTTGCCCAAATTTTCCTTCAATACAATTACGAATTCTCTCAGATTCTAAATCTTGTTTCTTTTTTTCTTTACTAACATTGGCTGGTGGTCTTCCCAAAGGAGGACCACTCATGATAATACCTCTTCCTTTGCACCAAGCTCTATTCTCTCTTGTGCGATAAATTTTATCTACATGAACCGATTCTGGATAATAGCCAGTATAGTTTTTATATGCTTCTACTTGTGATTTTAAGTCTCCTGATTCATTAAAATTATCCCAACTAATATGGTCTAAAAATACATACCCATCAAAATAACTAGCTGATAATTTTGCCCCAAATTCCACGGCTTTCCCAGCTTTTCCACGGACAATTGGGCGGATATGTGGTTGGCTTAAACTAACGATTCGGTCATCAATACTCTGTTTTTTATTTTCATACAACCATAGTTGTTGACGATAAACTTCTACAACTACAAGCAACATTTTATATTGTTTAGTACTTAGTTTTTCTAGAGTTGCTCCCGATCTGATTAGCTGGTCAATATGAGATAAGTTTCTTTTGATATATTGAAGCTGCTTTTTAATCGCTTTTTTCCTATCTTTTTGGGATACACGACGTTTTTTAGCGACTTCTAAGTAGTTTTTTCTCGCTATTTCCCGATAAGTCCTTGGTTTTTTCTCTAATGTACCTTTTATCTGTTCATAAAGAAGGTCTATTATTCGTTCTGTCTGTTTTCTTGCTTGATTTAATAGCTCGAAATCTGTTGGATAGCTGATGTCTGCTGGCGCACAAGTCGCATCTAATATTAATTTTCCCCGATTTTTCGGCGTGTTATCTTCTTTTTCTAATTCTTCTATTTTTTTTTGAGTTGATTCAGTTGATTCAGTTGATTCAGTTGCTAAAGTCGAAGATGTTGTCTCTAGCATCCTTTTAACAGTTTCTTGATTTACTTTGTTTACTAAGTCTGCACTAATTCTTTCACGAAAATGGACTAGCATAGATGGATCAAATGGAGCTTCATTAATATAAGATGATATTCCTATGAAGTACTGTAGATAAGGGTTTTCTTTAATTTGTTCTACTGTTTCTCTGTCGCTTATTCCTAGTTTTTCTTTGATTATTAATGCGCCTAATGCCACCCGAAATGATTTTGCTGGCGCTCCCATCTCTGCCGAAAAAAATGAAGAATATTCCTCTTCAAATTCCGCCCACGGTATTAAATCAGCCATAATTACCCAACGATTATCTTCTGATAATTTTCCTTCAAACGGAAGTTCAAAGTTTTCTGGTGGGATTGTAGTTTGCTCCTGCTTTCGGTACATGGTTACTAATGACACACTTTAGTCCTGCTAGTCACGGTGATGCAAGGATTTTGGGTTATTTTACCCTCAACTCTTGCACCTGAATATCTTTCTTTGGTCTGATAATCTAGAGACTGTAACCTTTTCTTTTTTTTCAGCAACCCCTATGTAAAGTTAAAAACTGGCTATCTTTGAGAACTGCCAGTTTTTAACTTTAAACTTGTTAGCGTTTTAACTCTTGTATCAATACTTGGCAGCACTTGTTAGCTTCTCTTGCCTGTTGCCTAAAATGTTTTGCTTGTTCTTGGTTAGTTAAATACACTTCAGATGCTTTTAGTCTGAGTTCCTCTAAAAGCAAAGTATAAGACCTCTTGCATAATTATTTTGTGGTATGATTAAGGTTTTTCTAAAAAATGCATATCAAAACCTATACGGAGAACCTATGTCACCTCTTTGGTATGTTTGGTTGAGATATAAAGCATATTTTTAAAACCTACTATCTTACCATGAATTATTTTTGCAAGAGGTCTATACTTTATGATTCCCCGTGTCAGAGCGCCAGAACTACCACAAAATTACTCTTGGCTCAACACCGATAAACCCTTGTCTCTTAAACAGTTCAAGGGTAGAGTTGTAATTTTAGATTTTTGGACATACTGTTGTATCAATTGTCTGCATATTCTGCCGAACCTAAAATATTTAGAAAAGAAATATAAAGATAGCCTTACTGTTATCGGCGTTCACTCTGCTAAATTTGACAACGAAAAGGAAATAGAAAATATTCGCCAAGCTATTCTACGCTACGACGTTGAACACCCAGTTGTAGTTGACAGTAGTTTTCGGATTTGGGAAGAGTATGCAGTGCGTGCTTGGCCTACGTTAATAATTATTGATCCAGAAGGTTACGTGATTGGTCAGATTTCTGGTGAAGGAAACCGTGACACTTTAGACGAGTTAATTCAAAAGTTAATTCAGCAACATCAAGACAAAGGCACAATTAATTTTCAAGAACTTAGTTTGACTTTAGAAAAACAGCGCCAACCATTAATCACACCTCTAGCTTTTCCTGGTAAAGTTCTAGCTACTCCGACGGGTTTGTTTATCGCTGACTCTGGACATCATCGCCTGATTATGAGTAGCTTCGACGGCGAAATTCTGCACTTGATTGGTACTGGAAAATCTGGCTTAACTGATGGTGCTTTTAACGAAGCGCAATTTTTTGCACCACAGGGAATGGCTTATGATGCCGAAAATCAAATTCTTTATGTTGCTGATACAGAAAATCATACCCTGCGGCGAGTTGATTTAAAGCGTCAAGTGGTGGAAGCGATCGCAGGAACTGGTGAACAAAGCCGGAATATCCATCCTCATGGTGGTGCTGGTTTAGAAACTGCACTAAATTCTCCTTGGGATTTAGTCAAAGTGGGAAATACCTTGTTTATTGCAATGGCTGGGCCTCATCAAATTTGGGAAATGGATTTAGAAACTGGCATTGTGAAAACTTATGCTGGAACTGGTGCAGAAGCTTGCGTTGATGGTTCACTTACTGAATCTGCCTTTGCTCAACCTAGTGGTATTAGTAATAATGGGCAAGAATTATATATTGCTGACAGTGAAGTTAGTTCAATTCGTGGTGTGGGAATTGTAGAACCCTATCAAGTGCGAACCGTTTGCGGTAGTGGGGGGTTATTTGGTTTTGGCGATGTAGATGGACAAGGTGAAGATGTCCGTTTACAACACTGTTTAGCAGTGGAATATGCTCAAAATTTTCTGTGGGTAGCAGATACTTATAATCACAAAATTAAATTAGTAAGTCCCAGTACAGGGAATTGTCAAACAGTTTTAGGAGATGGTACTAGTGGCTTACAAGATGGCCAGGGTAAAAACACTCGGTTTTTTGAACCTTCGGGATTGAGTGTTTTGAGTTCACATTTATATATTGCTGATACTAATAACCATGCTATTCGTTGCGTAGATTTGGATACTTTTAAGGTGACAACACTAGAGTTTCTTGGGTTATGTGCGCATAAATTTATAATTATTAACCGCAGAGGCGCAGAGGATACGGAGGAGGAGAGATGAAAAAATATAAGCGATCGCTTTTTGGCTAGTACATTTACTACATCGATAGGACTTACGCAAAAATTGCTAAAAAGCTTAATTTCTCGAACCGCCAAGACGCCAAGAGCGCCGAGAATTCGTAGAGTGTGCGTAAGTCCTAATCGAATTTGAAAAAATTCCCTTTTCTCGGATGTCAAATTTGAGTAAAAATAAAATTATTTAACAAGTAACATCCTATGGTTACTCTTCAACTCAAACAAATTCGAGTTCCACCAGGACAGAGAATAATCCTGGAAGATGTGAGTTGGCAAGTATTTGAAGCAATTCTCAGCGAGTTAGGGGAGCATCGCGGGAGTCGAGTAGCATACAGCCAAGGAACGTTAGAAATTATGGCTCCATTACCAGAACATGAGCGATGTAAGGTAATTATTGGAGATTTAGTGAAAGCCTTGCTAGATGAACTCGATCTCAATTGGGAGTCTTTAGGTTCAACTACCTTTAAGCGAAAAGATATAAGTGCAGGTATTGAACCCGATGATTGTTTTTATATTCAAAACTATAAGCTAATGATTGGGAAAGATAGGATCGACCTAATTGTTGACCCTCCTCCTGATTTGGCAATTGAAATTGATGTCACCTCTAAAACCCAAATTAGTGCATATCAGGCGTTGAAAGTACCTGAAATTTGGCGATATGAAAGCAAAAACCTAGAAATCAGCTTGCTGCAAGGTGAGCAATATGTGAAGTCTCTCATCAGCCCCACATTTCCCACTTTTTCTATTACAGAACTCATTCCCCGATTTGTGGAAATGGCGCGAACCACAGGAATGAGTTCAGCACTTAGAGCGTTTCGACAATCGGTAAGAAAACAAATACAAGATAGCTGAAGCAATAGAATTTGCGGATACATAAGTTCTCGTCCGCTTCTGTGAACTAAGTTCAAATCAAGGTTTTACCTAAGTAGAAACCATTTATAACCCCCCTTTCAAGCATTTCGCGCTTTACTTAAAGAACGGGGAATTAATAATCTAGAGCAATTGTGACCGAATTTAATTTACAAATCCAAGAAAATAGCGATGGCTCCGTCAACGCCAAGGGCGAACACTTGTCAACTCCACTAGAGGATGCAGCGTCTAGCTTACTTCCCTTCAAGGATACGATACACTGCGTCAACACGAAAGGCAACGATCGCCTTGACCGTTACCTTTCCCAAGAATTACCAGACTTATCCCGTTCCCGCATCCAACAGTTAATCGAACAGGGCAACGTCCAACTTAACGATAAAGTTTGCACATCTAAGAAGATCAATGTCAAGTTAGGCGATCGCATCACTCTCGAAATACCAGAAGCGCAACCTTTAGAACTCCTTGCAGAAGATATCCCCTTAGATATCCTCTACGAAGACGACCAGCTACTCATTCTTAACAAACCCGCAGGTTTAGTTGTCCATCCTGCACCTGGTCATCCAGATGGCACTTTGGTAAATGCCCTATTGGCGCACTGCCCTAATTTACCAGGAATCGGCGGAGTCCAACGTCCGGGAATCGTCCATCGATTAGATAAGGATACAACGGGTGCGATCGCGATCGCTAAAACAGAAGTTGCCCATCATCACCTACAAGCACAACTCAAA
Organism: Nostoc commune NIES-4072; assembly: GCF_003113895.1. NCBI lineage: Bacteria > Bacillati > Cyanobacteriota > Cyanophyceae > Nostocales > Nostocaceae > Nostoc > Nostoc commune. Next base: position 5,780,388 of record NZ_BDUD01000001.1, read on the forward strand.
GCTAAAACCGCACGGAGAGAATACTTGGGCGTGGTTTATGGTGCGCCAAAAGCTGAAAGTGGCAGAATTGACTTGCCCATTGGTCGCCATCCACAAGACCGCAAAAAAATGGCTATTATGCCTGTCGAACAAGGCGGACGAGCCGCCGTCACTCATTGGCAAGTACTAGAACGCCTCGGCAATTTTACTTTAATCCACTTCCAACTAGAAACTGGACGCACCCATCAAATTCGCGTCCACAGCGCCAAAATGGGTCATCCCATTGTCGGCGACCCAGTTTATAGTTCTGGTCATTCAGTAGGGGTAAATTTGCCCGGTCAAGCACTGCACGCTTGGCGACTAAAATTGCAGCATCCCGTATCTGGAGAGTTGATTGAAGTGACAGCAAACCCCCCCAGCCACTTTACAAAACTTTTAGAGATGTTAAAAAGACGAACTACACTTTAAGCTCATCCTACATCTGAAAGCAGCACCATTTCACAGACATCAAGTATTGCGAAAACCATGCCCCATGCCCCATGCCCCATGCCCCATGCCCCATGCCCCATGCCCCATGCCCCATGCCCAATCCCCAATCCCCAATCCCCAATCCCCAATCCCCCTTAACAACTAGCGTGCATTAGACATGGGATAGAGTCTGTTCCACTAGTTATACCTAAATGAAACTCCTACATAACCCAAGACTTATGCACGCTATAAAATGATCAAATGGATGTACTAGACAGCCGTCGAACAAAAATCGTTACTTAATTCCAGCCAACTGGCGATAAGGTACAGACTTTTCGATATCGATGTTGAATGACGAGATCCTTTGTGGCGTATTGCCTGTTGCATTGACACTTTGTGCCATTGACAAGAATAGAGCTGGATCGCCTGCCTTGGGCTTTCGCTCTTGTGGAAGGAATCTGCGTACTTCGACCTGCCAAATGATTTGAGGGAAACCCAGTTTGGCACGGTGGTAAGCTTCGTATCGCGGAGATTTGATGTTGAATGGCAACTCACCCTCAGCGCGGGATGGCAGTATGCGACGGCGCTGATAAGGTACTGTAGAGTCTCCAAAATTGCTCAAGTACTCTTCAGTGTTGAGGACTTCATCAATAAAGCCTCTAATACCTTTGGTAGCGACCACAATTGACCAGGCAATTTTTTCCCGTTCATTGTATGGGTCGCGTCCTAGAGCACGCTGGATTACTTGCTCAACAAAGCGATAATTATTGTTGAGGTCGTAGAAGCTTTTCTTAAAGGTATCGGAAAGCAGCAATCCACGAATAAAGTCCCGCACTGTAATCTGTCCATTACGGAGTTGGGACTCTAAAAATGTTTGGCGATCAGCAGCAAAGGCATGAAAGAAAATTTGACGATATGCTGCTTCAATCAGAAGGTCTAAATCTGAAGGAGAAAGCAGATTGTCTGTAGTAAAAATCCTGGGCTGTTCATCACCTGGTACTTCGTATGCAGCTACACGCTGATTTTGACTTGAAGGGTCGTATGTTAACAGAGGAATTGCCACTCTAAAGCCTCCATATTTCTTAATTAAAGTTAACAACTTTAGATCACATATTAAGGGAGTAGTTGTATCAAAACTTCAGATTCTGATAAAATTTCACGAAACTTAACTAAGGGGAATTTAACTATTTCAAAAAACAAGGATTAGCTTTTTAAACTCAACCCATAGCTAATTTATAAAGGCAGTGAGGTTTTCAGCCTAATAACTACCTAAAAAACTTTATTCACATACTTCAGATTAGAAGATTCAGTTTCACCTTTTTGAAATAAAGTAATAATTTTTAACATATAGCAAAAGAAATTAATAGGGAATGGGGAGTGAAGAATTAAGGATGAGGGGAAAGACTTGTTGCAAGTTCTCACCTCTTGTCCCTTTGTCTTCCCTGCTCCCTACTCCCTACTTCGTTGACCTATCCAAAATTCTAGAGGATCTATGGTTGACTTACAGTAAGGCCAGCTACGCAAAGTTGCTTCCATCCCAGTCTTCCAGTAGGGTGGTTCCAATCCCAGTCCTAAACATAGATGAGATAGGATAGTAGCAAACTGCTGATTGTGACCAAAGTCTCCTAGATGAGCATGGGCGTATTCATGAACGACTACACCAAACCAGTCTCTAGGTGCAACTCGACCGACATCTACCAGAATAGTTACTGGGTTTATGAGAATATTGCACAGCCCATCGATGCCGAAGGATTGAGCTATGGGGACTGCAAAAATTTGGATGTGGCGACGCTCTTGGGGATGAAAGCACTCATGGCAAAGGTCTAGATAAGTATTGATCTGAGCGTTAATGGTGTTAATATTATCGCCGATCCAAGTACAAATGGGGATGCGATCGCGCACGTTATCGAAAACATCCACCATACCCGGTTCTAGAGCAAACCCCTGTACTCTATGCAGATAATCTCGGCCACGAGTAAAAGCATCGGTCTGCTTGAGGATCATTCACCAGCCCAAAACTGAATAAAACTGTCTTTTTTCCAAAGCATCCGACCCTTGTTTTTTTGTGACTTGTTCTGGGTTGGAAGCTTCAGCAGAAGTTTCAATGCGAGTTTCGGTACAAAATGATGCAGTGCTGAAGCCACCAAAGCGTTTCACTGTACTGGTTCGTAGTCGCATATTTGGGCTGGCGAACCAGAATCTCTCAATGGAACTCATTGTTTCGTATTCGGTTGTCAGCACTAGCCCATCTTCATCATCCATGTGAAAAAGACCGACTACAGGCATAATTTCAGCGTAGCCTCTTTCACGGAGTAATTTCCCAGCTCTTGGGTTATCGCCATCAGGCACGATCGCAAATATAGTTTTTCCTTGATGGTTCTCGTCATTTTCTCTATCCCAAGCCATTGTGCCCAGCCAACGTACCCGCGATCCACCTACTGACAGGCTGGGGTCAATCTGATGATACTGGCACAGTTCAATGATTTCGGGATGATTGGCATCTAGTGTTTCTACTTGTATATCCGATTCTCCTGTTTCTGAGCGCTTAAAGGGTAGGTGATGAGTTGCACGTTGCGATCGCCATTTACCAGCACTTAACTGAAAAAAGTCCATTGCGTCTATCAATCTTCTAACTCCTACTTATTACTCCTGCGGATGGTGTTTTACGTTTTTTTATTTTTATAGTTTTTGGTATATAAACATTGTGACATACTTCACCCACTCCCCTGTGTAACCATTATAAAAAATAAGCAACTAAGATTAAAGATGTCAGAACATCGTTTAATAGATTGGCAATTATATGCAGTTCACGCTGAGAAAACTATGACTCAAGTGATGGAAGAATTGATTGACTCATTACCAAACATAGAAAATTCTCATTCTTCATCGATCTTTAATCACAAGGCTATTTCATTCTAAAATGTCAGGAGTTAAGCTTGATTTAAAGTTCTGTTTTTTATCCAAGACATAATTAGATTTCTAAACTTGCCTGTTTTTGCCTCAGTAAAATGTGATATGACAACCGCATATAAAAATACAAATAAAACTATAATAAGTGCTAAGAATATATGCAAAATATCTGGCTCCCAAGGGCGATCGCCAATTACACATGCTCTAATAAAGCATAGTATTGGCATGTGGACAAGATAAAGAGTGTATGAACACCCTGCTAAACCTCTAGAAAATTTTTCGTATGCTCCTCCTTGTTTTATTTGACTACGGCTATTAACTAAAAGATATATCATGACAGCAGTAGAAATTCCTACGAAAAAATCTGCTATCTCTCGCCCAATAAAACGTTCGCTTATTAATGCAATGCAAAGGATTAGTATAGATAAAAGAGTGAGTGACTTGAGGATATTCTTGTTATTAAGATATTTAGAAGGATGAGATATACTAACTAATGCTCCCATCAGCCAAACTAGAAAATAAATTCTAATCTCCGAACCAACCATGAGTAATATACCTGAAGCTAAACAAGCGTATAAGACACGCGCTCTTAAGGATTTAACAAAAAAGAATAGGATGATTGAAGGAAAAATTATATAGTACCAAAATTCATAGGCTAAACTCCAAACTGCCTTATTTGAACCAAATAAATCTACAAAAATTGTTTGCACAAAAGCTAGAGTTCCTAAAGCATTTTGAAATGTGAAATTCTCCAAAATTTTATAAGTTGCTAAATGTTCGTTGTGAAACTTTTCTCCATAGAAGCTATCTTGTCCAGTACCAAATATTTTTACACCGAGAAAATCCCAAAAAGAAGATAGCAATAAAGCAGGAATTAATACTATATATAAACGTGTTAAACGATCTACTAAATAATTAACCCAAGACCATTGCTTTTGCCGGATTCTCTTTATTACACTAGCTGAAATAAAAAATCCACTCAGCACAAAAAAAATCATTACAGATTGATGACCCAACACTGTTAATGAATTTAACCTTTTTATCAAAAAACTAGGGTTATTAATTTCTGAATATTCTATAAATAATAAAATTCTCATGTGACCGATAAAAACTAATAAAGAAGCCAAACCTCTTAATAAATCAAGATGAGTAGACCATCGATAATTCCTGATTGATGGGATACTATAAATAGGCTGCGTCTGAGTTTTTTCTACTAGCATTTTGGTTATAGAATAAAGATTAATTTGTTAGAGTACGGGATAATCAATGCAAAGTTTAAAATTTATGTCTCGCTTCTAAGAGTGAATTTTACTACTGAAAAAGTATACATAGAGAAATGTCAATTATCAAAAAAAGCAAAGGCTGATTCATTTTCTAGAGTTATTAACTGTGTTATATACAGCAATGAATATTTTCCTAGTAAAAGCTTTAAAACTAGGAAGAATATAAAGAGGATAATTGTTAGCTCAATACCACAAATAATATACGATTATCTATATATAAATACTTACAGGTTTACAAAAACTTTTTTTTAAGTTTATACAATCTTCATCAAAATAAGATAAGATTCCTTAAAAAAAGCTCAATAATCTCACAGGCAATGCGATTAAGTAGGTAGGTGTAATTAAACATAAGATCAAACCTCACTCTCAATCCCGTGGGTAAAAGAGTTGAAACCGTATTTAAGATAACTAATCACAACAAAGGTTTCAGATTTTTATCTGGTGAGAATAAATAAAGAACAATTAAATAGGACTTACGCACACTCTACGAATTCTCGGCGCTCTTGGCGTCTTGGCGGTTCGAGAAATTAAGCTTTTTAGCAATTTTTGCGTAAGTCCTATTAAATACAAAAAAACTCATGAGTTGCACCTTCAGATATCAGGCTAATCTGAATAATGCTATCATGAGTTCTAAAAATTAGAGTTGGCACGTATGATACATCTGTACGGGCCTACAGAGATTTATGACTTGCTATTAGCGATCGCTTCGTTTAAAACTAACTCTGGTTGTGGTGGTGTCTCCTCTTCTTCTGGCAGACCGTAAATTGACCTGTACAACTTCACGTATTCTTTGGCAGATTGATACCAACTAAAGTCTTGGGCCATGCCCCGCTTTTGTAGTTCTAGCCATTGTGGTTTAAAACGGAAGCCTTCCCAAGCCCGGATCATACAGGTGAAAAGGTCTAGCGGTTCATAGCGGTCAAAGCAATAACCGGTACCTGCTGCATTTTCGGGGTCGTGATGGCTTACGGTGTCAACTAATCCACCTGTGCGGCGGACAATGGGCACAGAACCGTAGCGTAAAGACATCATTTGGCTGATACCGCAAGGTTCAAAACGACTAGGCATTAAGAAAGCATCGGTACCAGCGTAAATGCGGCGAGACAGGGCATCGTTATACAGTAAGTAAGTTGCCATGCGTCCGGGAAAGCGGGATGCTAATTGCCACATCTGAGTTTCATAATAGCGATCGCCTGTCCCTAACAGCACAAACTGTGCATCTGTATAGGAAAGGAAGCGATCAAGGATTTGCAATATCAAGTCAATGCCTTTTTGTTCCACTAATCGGGTCACAATCCCAATTAAAAAGGCTTTGGAGTTGACTTCTAATCCTACTTCTTCTTGCAAAGCAATTTTGTTGGCTTTGCGTTTCTCCAGGGTATCAGCAGTGAAGGTTTGGGCAATGTATTTATCATTTTCTGGGTTATAAATTTCAGTATCAATTCCGTTGATAATCCCAGATAATTTACCGCTAATAAAAGACAGCAAACCTTCTAAGGTTTCACCATAAGTAGGTGTCTTGATTTGCTCTGCATAAGTGGGCGAAACTGTATTTACCTTATTGGCAAATTGCACCGCCGCCGCCATTGTGTTGTGTCCTTGCATATACCAAGGACACCAAGTAATTTTTTCTAAATACCAACGCCACGGCCCTTGATAAGCCAGATTATGAATAGTAAAGACTGTGGTGATATCAGGATCTTGGTGCATCCATACGGGAATCATCCCCGTATGCCAATCGTGACAATGGATAATTTCCGGTTTCCAGTAATTCCAGGCAAACTCGGCTGCACCATTGGCAAAAAAGGTGAACCGCCAGTCTTCATCCTCTCCAGAATAAATCCGGCGGGGCATGAAGACGGGATGTCCAAATAAGTACAAGGGAACATCAGTACCAGGCAGAACGCTTTCATAAACAGCAAATTCCTGGAACATCGCAGATCCGCGCCAGATGGGTTCTTGGGGAATTTCCATTTTGTCTGGCAGAAAGCCATAGTAAGGCAAGAATATTCGCACATCATGCCCCATTTCTCTCAGAAATTTGGGTAATGCCCCAACAACATCACCCATTCCTCCTACTTTGGCAATGGGTGCTGCCTCTGCTGCAACAAATAGAATCCGCATGGTAATTTTTGCTTCCCTGGTTCTGTCTATATTGTCAAATTAACTCTTGTCGCGTCTGCCACATCTTTGGTGCAACAACGATCAATTCTTATCTAATCACATCGGCTTGCCCAATGCTTAAGAACCGCGCCCAATTACCGCAAAAATCTCTGCTAAAATTTCTTGCGCTCCTTGTTGCCGCAACACTTGTGCTAGTTCTGTGCCTAGCGCTTCAGCATCATTGGCAATTCCAGTGACGGTATCTTTTACGAACTTTTGACCATCTACACTGGCCACTATCCCTGTTAAGGTCAAATTCTCACCAGATACTTCTGTATTTACACCAATAGGTACTTGACAACCGCCCTCTAAAGAGCGTAGAAAAGACCGTTCAGCGAGACAGCGATCGCGTGTTTCGGGATGTTCGATCGCTTTGAGTAGAGATAGCACTTCACTATCATCAGCACGGCATTCTATACCTAAAGCACCTTGTCCAACGGCGTGAAGGGAGATTTCTTTGGGGAGAATTTGATGAACGCGATCGCCCATTCCCAATCTCTCTAACCCTGCTGCGGCCAAAATCAAAGCATCGTATTCGCCTGCATCCAGTTTTGCCAACCGGGTAATCAAGTTTCCCCGGACATCCTTAAAGGTAAAGTGGGGGAAGTGATGACGTAACTGTGCTAACCGGCGCAGCGAAGATGTACCAATTACTGCACCTTCTGGCAATGTATCAATTTGTTGATCTTTGTGCTTTTCATGCACCACTAATGCATCTGCTGGATTTTCCCGTTCAGTAATTGCTGCCAGCGTTAACCCTTCAGGTAAGTGAGTCGGCAGATCCTTGAGAGAATGAACCGCAAAGTCAATCTCCTGATTGAGCATTCCAAGCTCAAGTTCTTTAGTAAAAAGTCCTTTATCGCCAATCTTAGCTAATGCTACATCCAAGATTTTATCGCCTTGGGTAGACATGGTATGGACTTCAAAAGTGAGATCGGGAAAGGCTTTCTGAAGTTGCTCTTGTACCCAGTAGGTCTGAACCAGAGCAAGTTGGCTTTTGCGTGAACCAATCCGAATAGTGCGTGGAGGACTAGAAACAACTGAAGTCATAAAACAATATATCAAACGGCGATAAATTCACTCTCATCTAGACTACCGTAGTCAGGGACTCATACCAATTTTGGGGTTTGGATTTTGGATTTTGGATTACAATTCTTTACCTAATGCTGGTTTCAGGAATCTCAAACAATTTTGTTGAGTACAGCATTATTACGGTACAAGCCACTATATAGGAATCCGGTTTGATTTCTGAAAACACCCGTAGGATGTGTTAGCACAGAGAGTACGGCATCAAACCCTTGATAATAGTGCGTTACGAACTCCGTTCTAACACACTCTACAATACCTAATTCCGTTCAAAAATCAAATAGTAATCCTATATTTATTACTTGCAGACAATAAAAATACACGGTGCATCGATTGAAAACTGCTATAAACTGAATGTAGGACTTTCGGAGTAGCAGAAATTATGAGTGTTGCAAAATCTGCATCTCTAACCCTAGAGGAGTTTCTGAAGTTACCAGAAACAAAACCTGCAAGCCTTTATATTGATGGTGAAATTATCCTAAAACCAATGCCGAAAACCCGTCACTCCCGACTTCAGGCTAAGTTGATTGATGGAATTAATGAGTTTATCTTAAACTAATTACTAATGCCTCTGGCGTTGCGGTTTTATTCGACTATTTAAGGGTCAGATTTGAGAAATTCCTGTAATTCTTGGGTATGTAATTTTGTAGTATTTTCTAGACAACTAGAATAAATGCTAGAGGCAATACTTCCTCCCTCATATCTGCTTCTCTCAAACTCACAATTGGTATCTCGAAACTTTAGCCATGCAAGTTGTGCAGCAATCAATTTTTGTTTCCTAGACGTTTCTAAGGTAGGTAGCAATTGTTGATAGGCTTGATTCAGTTTTTTATCTGCCCTTTGATAAGACAACTTCGCGCATTCATTAATTGCTATTTGAGTTTGAGGATTATTGCAGTTGACCCTTTGAACTAAGCGCATCTCCTGTAAATCAGGCGTTGTGCCTGCTATTGTCACGGTGGGACTATTTAAACTGCTGAGAGTTAGCATACTTGCTAAAACTAGTAATATTTGACGCATGGCAAAATTTTTATTGTTTTAGGAAAGACAAAAGATGCTCAAATACGCGTCAGCATTGGTATGTTCTAACGTAAAAGACTTCTAAACTTCTTACACAATGTAAACCAGCCGCCAGAGGGAAGCTGAAATTTTACAAGAATGCTAGAAAGAATTTGGTATTTTAGTAATCTAAGTTTAGACATTATATTTTATGAATCGTTCCGCCTGCCTCATTTTCAATCCAGTTGCGGGTCAGGGTGACCCAGATATAGAACTGGCAGAAATTCGGGGAATATTAGAGCCAGAAATTGACCTAGATATTTATCTCACCACTGAAGAAATCGACGCTGACGAACTGGCTTTAGCAGCCGTAGAGCGAGGGGTAGATGCAATCATTGCTTCGGGGGGAGATGGCACTCTCTCGGCGGCAGCAACGGCTTTAGTGGGTACTGATATTCCATTTGGCATTATTTCTAGAGGAACAGCAAACGCTTTTGCCACAGCTTTAGGAATTCCCGACACGATCGCAGGTGCGTGTGAGACAATTTTGCAAGGAGGAACCCGTCATGTAGACGTAGCCTATTGCAACGATCTGCCAATGGTACTTTTGGCAGGTATTGGCTTTGAAGCTGAAACTGTAGAATTGGCAGACAGGGACGCTAAGAATCGCTTTGGAATGATGGCCTACGTTTTCGCTGGAATTCAGCAACTGAGAAATTTAAAAAACTTTGATGTTGAAATTGAAACAGAAGACAGGATAATTAAAACTAGCGCCTGTGCAGTTACAGTAGCAAATGCCGCGCCTCCTACTTCAGTTTTGGCTCAAGGCCCAGCCGGTCTGATTTATGATGATGGGTTGCTAGATTTGACAATTGTAGCTCCAACTAACAAAGCAGGAGCGATCGCAGCTACATTTCATCTATTCCAAACGGCTTCTACAGGTAACGCTGTCGAGCGAAATGATATTGGCTTCCTGCGAGCCACAGAATTTAAAATTACAACTAACCCACCGCAAAAAGTTGTTCTAGATGGTGAAATTGTGGGCACAACACCAGTAGAAATTAAGTGTGTACCAGCAGGTTTAAATATTTTTGTGCCATTAGTAGAAGAAGTTGAGCCTACCGAAAAACTAGAGGGACTCCCTAATCTGACTATTGAGATGAAAGACACAATAGAGGAATGAGGGCATGGGGCATGGGGCATGGGGCATTGGGCATTGGGCATTGGGCATGGGGCATGGGGCATGGGGACAAGGGGAAACACTTGTTGCAAGTTCTGATTTAAGTCGCCTTGTCCCCTTGTCTTCCCTGTCCCTGCTCCCCCTGCTCCCCTTCGATTAAAAACTCAGGAGTAGGTTGCATTGAAACTTGTATCTGATCCAGCGATCGCTAACAAAATCCGTAAAATGAATCAACGGGTACGGTGGCAAGATCCGTTAATTGCGGAACGGAACATCGACCAAACTCGACTGGTTTTAGAGGATGGGCAAATAGACAATTCTGAGTTCTCATTTTTAGTTGTAGGTGATAGTGGTTCCGGTAAGCACCGGGGACACAATCCCCAGCGAAAGGTGGCTGAACTTATGTTGCCCCATCACAGCGAATGCCGTTTTATGCTGCATACCGGGGATGTGATCTATTTAGTGGGGTCGAGTGAATACTATCAGCAGAACTTCATCCAGCCTTATCGAGAGTTTCTCTTGGGGGGAGAGCATCCCCAACGGATTGCTTATGACCAGATGATTTTTAAGCTGCCCATTTTACCTGTACTGGGAAATCATGATTACTATAACTTGCCGATTCTATTGAGCTTGGCCTCTCTGACAACATTACCCATTCGCCGCCTGTTGCGATCGCGCTTAGACCTAGATGTAGGCTTGCATGGTTCAGGAACGGGTGAAGCTTACGCACGGGCATTTCTGGACTATCTTCAGGCGTTTCAGCTTCCAGGAGAGTTAAATAATCATTTAAACCAGTACTACACAGCCAAGACAGATACAGGTTATTGTCTCAACTATGAACCTGGGCATTTTACTCGCCTTCCCAATCGCTACTACACTTTTCGCTATGGCGGTATTGATTTCTTTGCCTTGGATTCAAATACATTTAACGATCCACCACCACTACCTAAAACCAGACAAGGCGATGCCGATCGGAGAATTTTAGAAAAACGTCGTGAAGATTTAGAGCAAGAAAAGCAGCAAATCATTGAAACCTCAGCCAAGCTTCGTCCAGAAAACCCTAGCGAAGCCGACCAATTAGACGACTATCACGCCAAGCTGTCACAAATTGAAGAAATTATTGTTGATATCGACAAGCAATTAGCTGCTGATAAAACAACGCTGACTGACATTGAACAACTAGACTGGCTTAAGCAAAAATTAATTGAATCTTGGAATAACTCTGAAGTTCGGGGAAGGGTGATTTATTTCCATCATCCACCTTATGTGACTGAAGCAACAAAGTGGCAGCAAGCACAAACTCTGATAATTCGCGATCGCCTCCGTGGTGTGCTGGATGCGGTAGCTAAAGAAATAGGTTCCCTAACTCAGGGGCGTCCTTTGGTTGATTTGGTATTAAACGGTCACGCCCACTGCTTAGAACACTTGGAGACAATGGATACAGGACATGCTGATTCTCATATCCACTGGATTGTTTGTGGCGGTAGCGGCTTTAGTTTGCGACGCCAGAGGATTGAGGGAGCAGATTTGATGGAGGAAAATAGATTAGTAGCGCGATCGCATCTCTTCATTGGTCGCAATGGTCAAGGTTTTCAGAAGCGGCGACCTTACTCAGGTTTACGCATTGACGTTAAAGGTGAAGGCCATCCTCAGTTTATTGTGCGTCCCTTGGTTGCTGAATGGCATCAGCGCCAATGGCACGATCGTGAATTTGAACCACTGATCATTGAATGAATGGGCATCGGAAAAGAGGAGGCAGGAGTTTTTCAATTTTGAATTTTAAATTGATTTCTCTCGATTCACTAGACTTCTTGCATAAATCCAAAATAAGAACCCCACCCCGCCAAAGCTACGCTTTGTCTCCCCTTTCAAACATCCTCTTAAATTCTATATTTGAGGTAACTTTGAAAACTGAGACTTTTTAAAGTCGATCAATAAAACTATTCTGGAGATATTGCTGCGATTCCAAACTTCATGCTCAACTGTATCATCAAAAACTAAGCACTTGCCTTCTTGCCAAGTTTTTGTTTCATCCCCCACTCGTATCGCACAGTCATCAGCAACAATTAAACCCAAATGACAACGGAGTACAGTGTTTATATATCCCTCATGAGGAAGAATGTGAGTTCCAGGTGCAAGGGAAGAAAAAGTTGCTGTGGTCATTCCAGGAATAGCTTCTATTAATTGTGTTGTTTCTGGACACAAACGGCAGTTATCCTCTAGTTTCTTTCCAAAAGAATACAAAGTAAAAATATCCCAGCCTTTGTTATAAAGAAACTCTTTTTGCCAAGGAATAGAATCATTTTGTTGCAGTCTATGAAACTCCTCTTTAATGAGCAGCCAGTTTAATTCTAGATTCTGTGTAAATCTAAAAATAGTAGTTTCGTAAAACATTTTTTATTTAATTATTTTATGTTCATTGCTTTGAAGGTGACTGGAAGAGATTTTAAGCTCCGAAAAGGAACCTTTTTTCGCCATTCAACCTGTTCTTGTAATAACTGTATATCAGGTAATTGCACAAGAGTATTAATAGCAATTTCAGCTTCTAGCCGCGTTAATGCTGCACCCAAACAAGAATGAATACCATCAGCAAAAGCTAAGTGATTGTTATTAACTCGCGTAATATCAAAACGATCTGGTTCAGGAAATTGTGCAGGATCTCGATTTGCAGCCCCCAATACAACCAATACTTTATCACCAGACTGAATAGTTACACTATCTAAAAGAACATCTTGATTTGCTACTCGTGTAGTAATCTGAATCGGGCTATCATAACGCAGTATTTCTTCTATAGCACCTTGAATAAGCATAGGTTGTGTCTTGATTTGTTGCATTTGCCCTGGGTGACGCAACAAAGCAAGCATACCGTTACTTATGAGATTGACTGTTGTTTCTTCACCAGTTAGAAAAAGTAACATACAGATGGAAATAATTTCTTCTTCAGTAAGCTTGTTATTCTGCTCTTTAACTGCTATCAAAGCACTCAAAAAATCCTGTTGTAAATTTATTTTACGTTGAGCAATCAAGCCCTTAAAGTAATCTGTAAATTCTAACGCCACTTTATTCATCTGCTCATAGTCTTCCAAAGACTTGAGTGGATCTAAAATCTCAGACAATTTATCTGACCAAAAATATAGCTTATACCAATCTTCAACAGGTACTCCCAATATTGTGCAAATCACATTACAAGGTAAAGGACAAGCAAAATCGGCAATTATATCCATGTAGCCTTGATGTCGAATTTTACTAATTAGCTGCTCTGTGATTTGTTGAATTTGGGAATATAAACTTTTAACAGTAGCAGCAGAAAAAGCTTTACTTATTAGTCCTCGCAATCTAGTATGTTCTGGTGGGTCTAGAAATATTAACCATTTACTAATAGCTTGTGCAAGTGTATTGAAATTACCCAGATAATCGCTTTTATATTTAACGTGGTTTGGCATTTTATTAACACAAAAGCGAGAGTCTCGCAAAATTGCCTTAGCATCAGTATAGCGAGTAACTACCCACATATTATTGAAGCTCTGGTGTATTGGTTCAACAGAACGAAGTTTATGGTAAATGGGATAAGGATTATCATGAAAGGATGGTTCATAAGGATTAAACTTAAAAGAATTTTCCATTTTTTGTTTTTGATTATTATCTTTAATTGGTTAGATTTACTGTCTACTATATTTACTAAAACCTGACAAAAAACTTAGTTAATACTAAAATTCAATCTTAGAGCTTTTAAGCCACGGATGGCTATGTTTCTTCGCCACTCTAATTTATCCCTAGCTAGTTTTAAATTAGGAAGCTCTTGAATCAGTGTATTAATAGCAATTTGAGTTTCTAGCCGTGCTAATGCAGCTCCCAGACAATAATGAATATTATCGGCAAAAGCAACGTGATGATTCTGCTCTCGGTTAATATTTAACTGATCGGGGTTAGGAAACTGAGCAGAATCTCGATTAGCAGCACCTAAGCACAAAACTATCTTTTCACCTGCTTTGATTTGTTGATTGCCTATTTCTAAATCATCAGTAGCAATCCGGGTAATCATCTGAATTGCACTATCGTAGCGAATGATTTCCTCTACCGCACTTTGAATTTTTGTTGGTTCTCTTTTGAGCTGTTCCATTTGTTCAGGGTGATTAAGCAATGCCAGTATTCCGTTACCTATTGTATTACCTGTAGTTTCTTCTCCTGCACCAAATAACAATGTACAAACTGCCAATATTTCCTTTTGAGTTAATTTATCACTTTCCTCTTGAACTGTAATTAGACTACTAATCAAGTCTTGCTGGGGATTTTTTTCTCGTTCATGAATCAAACTACGTAAATAGTCTTGAATCTCTTGCGTAGCCTGATTCATTCTTTGATATTCTTCTAGTGATACCAATGGATCTAAAATCCTAGACAATACATTTGTCCACTGATGTAGCTGGTTTTGAGCTTCTTTTGGTATCCCCAAAAGTTTACTAATAACTTTCACAGAAAGCGGACTGGCAAGATCGGCAACAATGTCTATACTTCCTTGATGCCTAACTTTATTTAGCAATTCATCTACAATTTCCTGAACGAAAGGACACATCTGCTCAATAACTACGGGAGAAAAAGTTTTAACTAGCAATCCACGTAATCTAGTATGATCTGGCGGGTTCATATAAAATAAAAATTTGCTGGTAGTATAAGCCAGAGTATCCAAATTTTTCTCTTTGTTTTTAAGATATTTGCTTCTTTCATTGATTAATTTTGGTCTGTCATCAGTACGAATACACCCACTTCTCAAAACTGCTTTGACATCAGCATAGCGAGTGACGAACCAATCACCGCCAATCAAGTATTTATGTACTGGATCTTCTGAGCGGAGGCGATGATAGGTTGGATAAGGATTAGCATTAAATTCAGGATCAAAAATATTGTATTTTAATTTAATTGATCCTATTTGTTTGCTATTATTAGTATTAATAACTTCTTTACTCATATTAGAAATTTATTTGATTTTATAGATTTTGCTTTAAACACTATCTAAAGAAGCCAATAATACTAATGATTGACTTTCTTTTGCTAAATACTGCGCTAGGATTTTGATGTTGGGATATTCCCAAAAAAGAGTAATTGCCAGTTCCAAACCTATCCATTGGCCTAATTCATTCGTCATACTGACTGACACTGCTGAATCTAAACCATAGGAAGTAAAAGACTCTTGAATATCTATTTGATCAGGGGGTAATTTTAGGTATAAAGCTAGATGAGAAATTAACCAGTTTTGAATTTCTGCTTCTGTAAAAGCTAGTTTCTCAGAGTGATTAACATCTGAATTGTGTGTTTGTTCCCGAAGCTCTTTTACTTCTGTTTGCAGTTTTAATAAATCTATTTGTGCAAGATTGGCAGTCCAATCTCCGACAATATCTAAATTTCCATTCAAAAAACCAATACGACAAGCCTGACGCTGAATTTTATTACTCGGCGTTTTCGGGATAGTTGCAGTTTTCAGCAGGGCGATCGCATAGACTTGCAACTGATATTCTTCAGATACAGCCTGACGTATGGCTTTTATAACCTCCAAAGCATCCAGGTTACGTAAGTAAGTCCGCTTTACCTCTTGAACAATAACTAACTGTTCAACTCCTGCAACTTCTAGAGAAAATGCTGCTCCACAATGAGGCCGTAGCGCTGGATGGCTGTTTTCAACTGTTAACTCGATATCCTGGGGATAATAATTTTGTCCTCGAATAATTATCATGTCTTTTAGGCGACCTGTAACAAATAGTTCGCCATTGAGCAAAAATCCTAAATCTCCCGTGCGGAGATAAGACCCCTCTTTTGGATCTTGAAGTTGAGCATGAAAAATCTGCTGCGTTTCGTCGGGTTTGTTCCAGTAGCCAATGGTTACACTCGACCCTGCAACCCAAATTTCTCCGACTTGTCCATCGGGACACTGAGTTAAAGACTCTGTATTGGCGATGCTCCCAGAGGGAGCCGTGCAAGGCACGATCGCAATTTTTTGGTTAGGAGTACTGTTACCAACACCAACGATCGCTATAACATTCTCTGTCTTACTAGTAGCATCTACAATCAGATTCTGTTTCAAAGCTTGGTCTTGCACAAACCGAATTATTGGCACAGCTGCTTTTAAACCCCCAGATACAATTAGAGTCGTTTCTGCCATACCGTAGCAGGGGTAAAAAGCGCTCCTTCTAAAGCCACACTCTGCAAAGGTGGTGGCAAACTTCTCTATAGTTTCCGCACGTACAGGTTCAGCACCATTAAAAGCTACTTCCCAACGGCTTAAATCCAGTTCTTGCCGTTGTTCGGGAGTAATCTTTTCAATACACAGATCATAAGCAAAATTGGGGCCACCGCTAGTAGTCGCTTGATAGTCGGAAATAGCTTTTAACCAGCGAAAAGGCTTTTGTATGAATGACTCTGGCGACATCAAAATGACTGAGCAGCCACCATATACAGGCTGTAACACTCCACCAATTAGCCCCATATCGTGGTATGGAGGTAGCCAAATTACTCCGCGACTGTTAGCTGTATGTTCAAAAGATTTATAAATTAAATAAGAGTTATGTAATAAATTGCCATGACTTACCATCACTCCTTTTGGTTTCCCCGTTGTACCAGAAGTGTATTGAAGAAGTGCTAGTGAGTCATAATTAATTTCCGGCAAAAACCAATCATCTGGTAAATTGTTGCTAATCTCATCAGTTGCTATCCATTGCAAAGCTACTAATTCTGCTTCTTGTTCGATGCTTTGTGCCGAGTTGGTAATTAAAGATGTGGTGCTGAGTGCAAAAGTTGCCTGTGCATCAGATGCGATCGCCTTTACCCTTGTCATCCTTTGTTTACCCTGTGGTGGGTACACGGGTACAGCAATGACACCTGCATACAAACATCCAAAAAAAGCAACTATAAATTCTAGTCCAGGGGTGTAAAAAAGTAACGCTCTTGCTCCAAAAGCCTTCCTACTCTGGAGTAACGCTGCTAGTTTACGGGCTTTTTGATCTAATTCTGCATAAGTAAAGCTAACTTTTTCTGCTTCTCCATCTACTAAAAAAGTATATGGCACCTGATTTGGTTGTTTTAGCGCCCTATAGTTGAGTAAGTGAATTAAAGTCGCTTCTTGTACAGAAGATGGAGAAAATAAATTGTGAATCATAGCTATTTATATTTACCTAATCAAGACAGAAATTAGTTGTTAATTTCCTACTATAGGAATCCGGTTTGATTTGGAGAAAATATACGTAGGATGTGTTAGCGACAGCGTAACGCATAAAACTCGTGTTCATAGTGCGTTACGAACTCCGTTCTAACACACTCTACAATACTTAATTTCGTTCAAAAATCAAATAGTAATCCTATAAGTTATTTTCAGTATGTTTTACTCTTGCTAAGGTTATTAACGCCCCGACTAAGCAGCGCACTATCAAATCAGGTGAAAGATATAAGAGCAATATTCTTATATCTTCCACATCTTCTACTGATTACATAAAGTATCTTTGAGTATGTCTTACTATCACCTGATAGCCAGTTCTAGACCAAGACGTTACTGCCAATAACTAAAGAGTTAGCAGAGACATTATTCAAATTCACCAATAACCTAAACCCTTGGGTAGATGTTATTCCATCTGTATCAATCTGAACTTGAGTATTGACACCACTAGAAACAAAACGCAAGTAGCTATCAGTAATAGGATTGCTACCACCGTAGCTCAGGCTATCAAACAAGTTAGTTAAAACTAGCTTGTCTTGGCTGGAATTAAAGTCAGTGATGGTGTCACCACTGGTTCCTTTGTCACTGAAAGCTTGATAGATAAACTGATCAAAACCTGTTCCACCTGTAAGAGTGTCATTGCCAGCGCCGCCAACAAGAATGTCATTACCTGCGCCACCAATCAGGGTATCATTGCCTAGATCCCCACGCAGCAAATCATCACCGCTACGTCCATCAATAATGTCGTTTCCACCTTGACCATTGATGACATCGTTAGAGTTCTCAAGACCCTTAATATTGTTGGAAAAATCATTGAAGAACGTGACTGTATTGCGTTCCAAAATGCCAGTTTGAGTCGAATCGGCATTAATGACATCAAAGTTGTCGCTTATGCTAGTTTGTCCATCAAATAGAAGATTACCAGTTGATGTGGAAAGGTTATCCAAGTTTTCCAGAGCAAAGTTTTGTAAGGTAACTTTGGTATCAGTCTTAGCAACTCCTTCAAATGTAACCTCTAGATTTTTGCCAGATTGAGTTAGAAGTAGATTGCGGGCTGTCAAGCCAGTTCCTTGGAATTTAATAGTATCCACTTCGGCAATAGTAGCTGCGGAAGGATTACTACCTCTGCCTACACCTCCGAAATTAAGAATAGTATGGCTTCCCTCTCCACGGGGTACGATAAACTCTTTTTGACCGCCACCACTAGAAACAGTATCAGATTCATAAGCACCAATATCTACGGTAGCAAACTTAAAGCGGTTAAAGTCAGTACCTCGTTGGTCAAAAGGGATGGATTCGGTAGTGTTACCATCTCCATCTAAATCAGTTGTATCTGCTGAGAGATTGGCGTTATTACCAGCATTGATCGCAATACTAGTGGGAACTAAGGCGTAAGTAGCTGTAGTGCCACCATTATTTTGCAAAATGGGATTAACAACTTGGTTTATGTTGGTAATTCCGGCTTCGGCAAAGGTAATATCGCTACCTGTACCAATTGTTCCTGATGCTCCGGCAGTAGTACCAATTAGATTATTGGCATTACCTGCGATGTCGCTATCAGTAGACACATCAGCCGCTTGATTATTGTTGTTAATATTCCCAGCAATAATGGTGTTTTTGACAGCAAGTGTGCCACCAAAGAAGTTCTCAATCCCACCACCAAAAGTACTATTGAAATTAGCTACCACCGTATTGTTGGTAATGGTGTTGTTAATCAAGGTGGCTGTCCCTAAGTTGCCAAAACCACCACCGCCAAAGACTCTGGCTTGGTTGCCCGATAGGGTAGTATTAATGACGGTAGCTGTACCTGAGTTTAAGATGCCACCGCCTGCATCACCTTGGTTATTAGAGAGAATGCTGTTGATAACGGTAGCTGTACCAAGGATATTTATTCCACCTCCAAGGTTGCCACGATTACCTTCAACAGCGCTGTTAGTTAAGACTAAATTACTATTTTGATTAACTAAGATGCCGCCTCCATCTCCTGTTCCGGCATTGCCATTAGCAATGGTTAAGCCGTCAATTTTGGCATCTGTTCCCGTTCCAGAGATACTCAAAACGCGGTTGGCATTATTACCACTCACCGTTAGTTGCTCGGCTCCTGTTCCAGAGATAGTAACATCATCTGTAATCCTGAGCTGCCCAGAAGTTAGGGTAATGGTTTGGGCTGTGGCAAATTTTCCTGTCGTGTCGAAATCAACCGTATTAGCCCCAGCAAAGATATTGGCATTTTCAATTGCTTGTCGCAATGATCCTTCACCGCGATCGTTGATGTTGGTGACGGTGGTATCGTTACGGGCAATAGTAACGGTAGCAGTTGGGTTGGTTGTATCGATACTATAACCAGCGTCGGGAGCTAGATTCAGTTTTAAACTTTCATCAGCTTCAGCCGCCAAGTCATTAATAGCAGCTAAGTTGATATCAACAAAGCTTTGCCCATCAGGAATAACAACGCTAAGAGTATTACCAGAAACCTTAATATTACCGCCACTAAGAGTGTAATCGTTCACAGAAGCACTGCTGCTATCAATAGTGAGTTTGACAGTTAAGTTACTGGCAGTACCAATGCGATTAACACGGTAAGTTCCTGCTATTCCTGTTTCTGTAGCAATGGGAGAAACTGCACTGAGACTGACAATCGGCTCCTGTACTTCAAAAGCACCGATATCCACTGTTCCGAATTTGCTGCGATCAAATGCTGTACCTCGTTGATCGGTGGTGACACCATTGGGAATAAAAGCATTATTACCTGCGTTGACTGCTGGTGAAGTAGCCAGTAAAGCCTGGGTTTGAGTAGTCCCACCATTATTAGCTAGGGGTGCTAATCCGGGATTGGGGTTGACGATATCGCTGCCAGTGCCGATAGTTCCAGAAGCCCCAGCCGTAGTGCCAATCAGGTTGTTAGCATTGCCTGTAATATTGCCGAATACATCGGGCGCTTCACCGCCTAAATCTTTGTTATTGGCAATGATGGTATTAGATGCAGTAACCGTCCCACCTAATCTGAAAATTCCTCCACCATCGCCAGCACTATCGTTGTCAGCATCTGCCGTGTTGTTGGCAATGGTACTGTTACTTATGATGAGCAAACCTGAGTTTGTTACTCCACCGCCAGAAGAGTTGGCTTGATTGGCAGAGATTGTGCTGTTAATTATGTTAGCTGTATTTACAGTAGTGAGAGCGCCACCGTTAGCGTTAGCTAGGTTATTAGAAAGGGTACTATCGCTTAGTGTAATTGTGCCGAAATTATAGATCCCACCACCGCTAACGGCGGATTGGTTGCGATCAATAGTACTGTCAGTTATGGTCGCTGTACCTGTGTTAGATATAGCTCCACCGCGAACGGCTGTATTGTTGGAAAGTACACTATTATTTAAGTTCAGGGTATTTCCACTATTAACTAAGATACCACCACCATTTTCTGTGCCTGCATTCCCATCGGTAAGGGTAATCGCATCAATATTGGCATCTGTTTGAGTTCCAGAGATATTGAAGAGACGGGAGGTATTGTTGCCACTAACGCTTAAATTTTTCGCTCCCGTTCCTTGAATGGTGACATCATCGGTAATATTTAATTCCCCAGATGTCAGCACGATCGCATCTGGAAAGGCATCATTATATACAGTCCCAGCAAAGCTCACTGTGTCAGCTCCAGCAAAAGCGTTGGCATTTTCAATCGCTTGCCTTAATGACCCTTCACCTTTGTCATTGGTGTTAGTTACTACTGTATCGTTACGGCTAATAGTAACAGTTGCTGTATTTTTTACGGTATCGATATTATAAGTAGGATTAGCTGCTAAATTAAGTTTAACTGTTTCATTGGCTTCGGCTTGAATGTCATCAATCGCAGTCAGATTAATGTCAACAAAGTTTTTTCCATCAGGAATTACTACAGTAACAGCATTTCCAGTGACTGTAACTTTGTTGCCGCTAAGATTGTAGTCATCAAGCGCTGTACTACTACTATCAATGTTGAGTTTAATAGTTAAATTGCCAGCCGTGCGATCGCGACTAATACGGTAAGTACCACGATTGCCACTTTCAGTAACAGTGGGAGTCAGAGAAGTAATTGCAATGTTAGATAATGTCATATTTGGCTGTCTTTTTCTCAAAAATTAGAATGTGTTTATTGAAAGTAAAGAAGACGTTTGAAAATTCAAACCCATTAACAAATTTTGCCTAGTTCTGAACGGTTCAAACCGAGGCTTAAACTTCTTTGAAAACGCAAAATTTCAAAATAATTAAACAGTTTTGAATTTAAAAAATAGGAAATAGCGAAAGTTATTTATCGCTTTAGTAGTTACACAGTATTCAAGCTGAATTCTTACCTTTACGTCGCCCTTTTCCTCCTTTTCAGGTTTTAGCAAAAGTATTGACTGTTAAACTTAATTGCTTAACCAAAACCTGAATTTGTGAATTTACTGTGTACTTTGCATCAATTTACAGCCTATCAACAGGATAATCAAGGGTTTATATAAAACATCCTACTTTTCTTACTTTTCCTACTTTTTTGAATAAGTCTTGCTGTGGTTAAATGTATGATAAGTAGGGGCTTTTGTTCTAATATGGGCTACCACAAGTTATTACAAGCCCAATATATCAAAAGATAAAAAATTATGATATTAATTGTATGTTGGGTTGCGCTTTATTCGCCTATATTTCGCCCATATATAGCCTTTTCCAAGCAACTGAGGTACACTCAAATCTTACCCACCAAGATTAATAGCTTTAAAAACGTACCTCACTAGGCCGGGAAACGCTGTATATATAAATAAGTAGAGACGCAATTATCTATCATTGCGCCTCCAAAAACCGACTATTTAGCATTATTAGGTGTCATTGAACCCAGCAAAAGAATAGTTATTAATTAAACTATTCCTGGCCCTCTACCGCGTGTATCACTATTTTCGGTCAACTTGCCTTCCTCGTCTTGATTAACTTCTCCGAGTTCTTCAACACGTTGGGCGGTATCTTCTGTTGCTGCTTTGCGTGCATCACCCGGTTCTTCGTAATACATTTCCGGTTCAACAGCATAGTTGTTTAACAAACCTTCTTTGTCCACAGTGTATCCGTCAGTGGTGCGTACACTTCCCGGATCGGTTTGATCATCGGTAGGTGCATCTGCTTCCCTTTCTTCTGTGGGAAGTGTTTTGTACGTAGTTCCTTCTCTTTCCATTCGAGCAGCTGTTTCAGCTGGGATAATACCGCGATCGTATGTATCTACTTCAGCTCTATCAGATGAATCTATATCTCTCTTAACTGCTTCATTATTAGCCATAATTTATGTCCTCGTTAAAGAATCTATTAAATAACCTCAAAGCCTAGATTAGGTTGTTTTTCATCTTTGTTCTACTATCTTTAGAAGTGATTTAAAATTAAATTTAATGTTATGGTCTCTATCTTTTGATGTATCCAAAAGACTAATCTGAAGTCCGGCTCAATAAATGTAATTTCCGTTCATCATATAAAACAAGCGTTTTAGCTGAAGTTGACACTGACAGCAATAAACATTCTCGTGTCTCCACTGCGTTCTGTATCCGAAATAAGATAGTTACAAAATTCCCGACTTGTCCAAGAAGTCGGGAATGTGAACATTTAGACTGTATATATTTAATTAGCGAAGACACAGACTAGCCTACTAATTCTTAAACAAATAGCTAAAGATAGGCAAACCTACGCCACAATTTGCTATTTTAATGCTTGGGAAATTTACTCGCCCACAAATTGGTTTTTCAGTGATTGAATTTCATCGGCTAATTCTTGCCGGGTTGAAGCCTTTAGTAGATAACGAGAAATAAACCAAGTGGCATAACTAATTCCAACTAACTCAAAGAGTGGTGATAGTAATGGAATATCATTGATTGCATCCAGTACAGCTAGTACTATCTTGGCTGTAACAATTGCCGCTAAAATCAAACCAACTGTTGTTAAAGGCTGCTTATAGTTACTAAAAAAGCTACCTAAGTATTCGGGCAATTGCGCCAAAAATTGAGATACTTGTCTGCTAATTTGCTGCCATTGAGATTCTGGTTCAGTTGCTGGCGGTAACTTTGGTAAGTTTTCAGTATCTGTACCCTCTATTGCTAGCGTGCCTTGTGAGAAGGAGGCATTTATCGATTCACGTTGCTGTTGTTCGGTTTCCATAATTTATTTTTCTGTAAGTACAAAGAGCTTGTATAACTTAACTGAGTATCAATAAATATAATTATTCAGGTCATTAGTTGTCAATTCTTAGTAGTCAGGAATAACTATAACTGACCACTAAGACTGAGCAGGAGCATTTCAATTTATTTTTGCCTACCCACTCAATTGAATTTGTTGTTAGCTAGCTTTATTGTTTTGGTGGATTAACAGTTGCTTTAACAACTACACTTTTGACACCTTTAATTTGTTTAGATAAAGTTTCAATCTTAGCCAACTCCTGCTGATTGTTTACAGTTCCTCCAACCGTGACAATCCCATCTTTTGTTGCCTCAACTGTTAGTTGACCCTTAGGGATGTTAGCTTCTAACTTGGAGCGAACTTCACTTGCTAAGTCGCCTGTAGCTCTTTGTGCATCGCCACCAGTTGTATTATTGCGCTGTTCGCGGGCACGGATATCAGAATTAAGTTGGTCTCTGCGAACCTTACTTTGAGCGTCTTGTTGAGAAGCTTGTGTTGTTTGTACAGTCGGTGATTGTGGAGCTTCGTTAGGATTACTGGGTGCAGATTCACTTGTTTTAGAAGCGTTATCACAAGCAGCAACACCAAAAATTAAAAGTGAACTAATTAAGAAGGGGGTTAGCTTTTGCATAGGTTTAATTCTGAATCGGAAAGTGAAACTTGTCGAATGTGTGGATATTCACAGCAGAAGTAAGGAGCAAGTTTCTTAAGTTAGGAGCAAAGGTTTTATGTTCTTGCTCCTTAAATTAGAGAAAATTAGTGTGAATGACAACTACCTGCGGTTAGAGTGTTTCATCACGACGGTCAACAATGATTACAGGAGGCTCGTCTCCATGAAGACCTGTTGAATAATTGGTGCGATCGCTATTCACAACTCCTGTATCGTAATTTGTTCCTCGATCTAAACCTGGGCGATATTCACCTAAATCAGTGCCATCATAGATAGCAAATTCTTCAATGCCTCTATGTCGGAGAATCGTTTCAGCTTCGCGGATTTCAGCTTCGGTACCATCAATAATTAGCAAGTAGTCGCCTCTTTGAAAGCGATCGCTATATACTCGCGCCCTATCTTCAGGAATTCCCAAGCCAACGAGTCCCCCAACAATACCGCCAGCTGCTGCACCAATCGCACCGCCAGCTACTGTTGAGGCTATAGCAGTCGCTGCTGCACCACCTGCAATTACAGGCCCGATTCCAGGAATTGCTAAAGTTCCAAGACCAACTAATAAGCCTGTCAAGCCGCCTACAATTCCGCCTGTAGCTGCTCCAGCTTTTACACCTTCGTCTGCTTTATTACCTGTGCCGACATTTTTATCTACATCTACACCACCGATCCCATGACCGTTTGTATCCTTGGCTATGATGGAGACTCTACTTAAAGGAAAACCTGCATCTCGTAATTCTGTAATTGCTGCCTCTGCATCTCGGCGATGAGAAAACACTCCAATCGCGCGTTTGGCAACACCACTATGAGCCACATTAGATGTTGGAGCGACATAACCAGCATTTGTATTTATACCATCTGGGTTGTCATAAATGCCAAACTCTTCGACACCACCCTGATGTAAAATTGCTTCTGCTCTGGCGATTTCTGTATCTGTGCCATCTATAATGACTAAATAGTGTCCCCGTCTGACGCGTTCATCGTAAACTCTGGCTCGTTCTTCGGGAATTCCTAAACCAACTAATGCACCAAGCAAACTACCAGCTACTGCACCAATACCAGCGCCAGCGAGAGTAGTAGCTAAAGTTGTTGCTGCGGCTCCAGCCAGCATAATTGGCCCAATTCCAGGAATTGCCAAAGTACCAAGACCGACTAATAAGCCAGTCAATCCGCCCAACGCGCCGCCTGTAGCTGCTCCGACTCTAGCGCCATCGTCAGATTTATCACCGACGCGATCGCTTACTTCAGCCCCAGAAATATCATCTCTGTCTCCATCTTGCGTGATGACAGAGACTCTGTTCATGTCAAAACCAACTTTTTTTAATTCATGTAGGGCATGTTCAACATCTCGACGATGAGAGAATACACCTACACCACGTTTATCTACACCTACAACCATTATTCTTTCTCCTCAGCAAAAATCAATTATTCACTAAATTTATTGCTCCTAATGACCTTATTAATACATGTTTTTATTTAGATTTCATCAATCGCTTGGAAGAAATTTTATCTCTATCATTAGACATACGTGGTTTTATCTAAAGATAGCAACAAATTTTAATAATCAAATAAACTATGCCTGATGAAAATTAGATATTGATTACTTAATTTATCAAAACAATCTTTAAAATATTAGTTTTAAAATTAGTTAAATTTTTGTTATAAACCTATCTGTTAAACGTAATTTTTAATAAAAACATATAGCTATGTATTAGTTGAAAGTTTTGGAGCAAAGTTCTACTAGTACTAAACGGATTGGATTTGGTCAAACAAATTAATATAAAATTACCAAACTTTACATTATTTTCTTTAGATAAAAATTAATAAAAACATTTTTTTTTCTAAGATACGACTTTTGGCAAGCAAGCTTCTTACCTAAGAAAGTGTCAATTTATATAACTGGCAAGTAAATTGAGAAGTAAGCCATTTTATCAATGGTTATTTAATTGACTGTAAGTGAGAAAATACTATGTTTCAAGGTGTTTTAACTATTTGGGCATCAAACTGGCTATCTCTTGGATTAGCACCAATAATAGCTCAGGAATCACTAACTCCGGAAGAAGCATCAGTTCTTTTTTCTGGACCTAAATTCTTGGTAGCATTGCTGGCTGGAGTCTTAATGGCATTTGCCTTTCAATTATTATTGACTAATTTTTCAGTCGCTGTCGGAATTTCATCTTGGGAAATTGACTCAGATTCTGATGATGAGTCAGAAAGTTTGGGTAGTAAAATTCGTTCAGTTCAGACCAAAATAGGTGTCTGGGCGTTGCTAACCGTTAGTATTGCATTATTTATTGCTTCTTTTCTGGCAGTAAAACTTAGCTTAATCGAAAGTGAATTTCTAGGTGCAATTATCGGTGTAGTCATCTGGGCTACCTATTTCTCACTGGTAATTTGGTTCGGTTCATCAGCAGTGGGTTCTTTTATTGGTTCTATCGCTAGTACTGTCACTTCTGGTTTTCAAACTCTGATGGGTACAGCAACTGCTGGCATCAGT
Organism: Nostoc commune NIES-4072; assembly: GCF_003113895.1. Taxonomy (NCBI): domain Bacteria; kingdom Bacillati; phylum Cyanobacteriota; class Cyanophyceae; order Nostocales; family Nostocaceae; genus Nostoc; species Nostoc commune. The sequence continues at coordinate 5,806,980 of NZ_BDUD01000001.1, forward strand.
GCTAATACTGCGAAAAAACAGTTAGTTTCTACTGCTGAAGATATTACAGCCGCAGTTCGGCGAGAATTAACTTCAGGCTTTAATCCTGAAGATATTAGAAATACACTCCAAAGTTCTTTAGGTTCTCTGCAATTACCAAAGCTTGATATCACAGAAATTCGCAACCAATTTGACCAACTTTTGAAAGATACAGATTTGCAATCTGTTGCTAATAGTGACCTATTGCGAAATATCAATCGTCAAACATTTGTTGATCTAATTAGCAGTCGCACAGATTTATCTCAAGAAGAGATTAATCGTATTGCCGACCAATTTCAAGGTGCTTGGCAACAAGCTTTGAATCGGAGCAATCCCACAGAACAAGTAATTAATTTGCTTAAGTCTGCTACTCCCGAAGAATTGAATTCAGAGCAATTAGGTGAACGTCTTCAAGAACTGGTTACAGTCGGAGGTGGGAATGGTAAGCAAACTAATGGTGTAATAAAGCAAGCTATTCAATATGGCTTGAGTGCAGCTGCACCAGTAGTTATGGAGCGGGTCAACCTTTCCAATATCGATGTGAACAAAATTACTAATCAGTTGCAAAAACTGAAAGAAAAAGTTCAAGATGTCGATGTTAATCAAATAACGGAACAATTACAAAAGTTCAGAGATGAAGCAACTGAACAAGTATCTGCAAGGTTGCCGATATCTCCTGAAAATACAATTAAAGCGGATGTAGAAGACTACATATTGAATTCCTTCCCTTGGCATTTTAACCGCATTACCCTAAGAGATGAATTTAAAGAACTCATCTATGACGTTAATGCAGACCCGACAACTGTGAGACGAGAGTTGGAAGAATTGAATCTAGAATATTTCGCCAACTTGCTGAAGCAGCGAGGTGATATCAGTGAAGCTAGAGTGAAAGAAATTTCCGAACAAATGGAAAGCGATCGCTCGGAAGTTTTAGAAACTGTAAAACAGGCTCAAGCGCGAGAAAAAGGGCAAGATTTCCGCAGCCGCATTGAAGATTATTTGCGTTCGACGGAGAAAGAACAACTCAACCCTGAAGGTATTGAACGAGACTTTGCCAGATTGGTAGAAAATCCAGAAGCTGGGTTTGAAGATTTAAGTAGCCGCTTCGGGCAATTTGACCGCGATACTTATGTACAATTGCTCCAACAGCGTCAAGATATCAACGAAGAGGAAGCTAATAATATTGTTAGTCAACTCGAAAGCAACCGCGATAATTTTTTAAATCGTGCAAGAGAACTGCAAGAACAAGCAAAAGCTAGAGCCGATGAACTACGCCAAAGAGTTGAAGACTATCTCCGAAATACTAACAAGGACGAACTTAATCCCGAAAGTATTAAACGTGAGTTTCAACTTTTACTAGACGATCCCCAAGCTGGAATTAGCCAATTGACTTCGCGCTTATCGCAATTTGACCGGGATACACTAGTACAATTGCTCAGTCAGCGTCAGGATTTGAGCGAAGAACAGATAAACCAAACTCTCGATCAGATTGAAGCAGTTCGAGATAGTATTTTGCAAGTACCGCAGCAGGCGAGAGAACAGTACGAAAAAACGACAAAAGCAATCGCTGAATATCTCCGCAATACTAACTTAGAAGAACTTGATCCCGAAGGAATCAGGAGCGATTTAGAAAAATTACTCGATGATCCCAAAGCCGGAGCCTTAGCACTGCGCGATCGCTTATCTCATGTTGATCGAGAAACCTTAGTTAAACTTGTAAGTCAACGGGGAGACTTGAGCCAAGAGCAAGTTAATCAAATTATTGATCAAGCACAAGATGCGATCGCTAATATTGTGAGAGCGCCACGACGTTTAGCCAAACGTACTGCTCAACAAGCTTTAGATTTTGAAGCCAATCTCGAAGAATATCTGCGTAACACGAACAAAGAAGAACTCAACCCAGAAGCAATTAAACGCGATTTGCAATTGCTGCTGTCTTCTCCCCGCGCTGGAATTGGCAGTTTAAGCGATCGCGCCTCGAAAATTGACCGTTCCACAATTGTGGCCCTGTTATCCCAACGGGAAGATATCTCAGAAGAAGAAGCTAACCGGATTGTGGATCAAATTGAGTCAGTTCGCACTTCCATTGTTGAACAATTCCAGCAAATCCAGCAAAGGGTGCAATCAGTACTTGATGGAGTTTTTGCTAAAGTTCGTAACTATCTCAACTCCCTGGATCGTTTTGAACTCAACTATGAAGGGATTAAGCAAGACTTTGCGAAAGTATTCGACGATCCCCAAGCTGGATTTGAAGCATTACGCGATCGCCTCAGTCAATTTGATCGTGACACCTTAGTTGCTGTCATCAGTTCTCGTGAGGATATTTCCCAAGAGAATGCAAACAGAATCATCGACCAAATAGAAGCGGCGCGGGATAGCGTACTACAACGAGCCGAACGCATTCAACAAGAAACACAAAAACGCCTGAAAGCGATCCAACAACAAGCTAAAAAGCAAGCTCAAGAAACCAAAAAAACCGTTGCAAATGCTGCTTGGTGGTTATTTGGTACAGCATTGACTTCCCTTGCAGCCAGTGCGATCGCTGGAGCAGTGGCCGTTACGGGGTTACCTCTACCTCGTTAAAATATTACCTTCATCAAGAATTTTGAGCAAAAAAAGTGGTAAAGAATGCCACTTTTTTTTATAAATAAAACAAACTACCCCCAGAGTAGTATCAGAACTTTATTTTTCCTACATATATTACAAAACCCTATCTAAGCAAAGGTTTCAGATTTTTTTTGGGTAAGAGGAACAAAAGAAGATTAATTATTATTTCTTATAGATAGAAAAAAGTAGCCTTGAGAGTAATATCATAATCTTGTGATTGTAAATATCGTAAAAGCTATGCGATTCTGTACTAGAAAATCTGCTTGTTCCCTAGTAGCCTAGTACTTGTAACCAATGAATACATAAAGCACACAGATGTATAAATGACCCTTGGCACGATTTTGATGCCAGATTCATCAATATATATGTGCAGTGCTTCTAAAATCTTTGGACTTAACAGAAATCAACTGTTCCAATCAGGTGTGGTTCAGTTATCTCTTACCACTCGTTATTTCTCCACCTTATTTTCTTGGCATTGCTGAATAAAAGTGTGAAATTCAAAAATTTAATGTTTGAAACTGTTTCCTTTGCGCCTTTGGGGTAAAGGAAATTCATACTCTTAATCAGCAACACCGTTTAATTATGGTGAAGTGACGAGGTAATTTTTACCCTCTAAACTCAGGAGAAACTAATTTATGGCAGTCATTCCCGATCTCTCTAGCCTTATCCCCGACGTCAGCAACCTTACCGTCAATCTTCCTAACAACTCTATCCAAGTTGGCGGTAGTGGTAATAGGGTCATTAACGGCACTAGTGGCCCTGATGTCATTAACGCTGGTAGCGGCAACGATCGCATCGATGGCGGTGATGGTAACGATGTCATTAACGCCGGTGATGGCAACGATACCATCTTTGGCGGTGCTGGTAATGATGTCCTTAATGCCGGCAATGGCAACAATATTGTTGACGGTGGTAGTGGTAATGATGTCATTAACGCTGGTAATGGTAGGGATAGTCTTGTTGGCGGTACTGGCAACGATGTCATTAACGCCGGTGGTGGCGAAGATCGCCTCTTTGGTGGCGATGGTAATGATGTCCTTAGCGGTGGTGCTAGCAAAGATGTCCTTAACGGTGGTGCTGGCAACGATACCCTCGCTGGCGGTAGTGGGAATGATGTTCTCACTGGAGGATCAGGTAACGATGTTTTCAAGTTCACCTCAGTTTCAGATAGTCCTGCTGGTTCTCCACGGGATGTTATCAGTGACTTTTTTGGAAACGGTAACTTGCCAGGTGACGTAATCGATCTATCAGACATCGACGCCAACTCTACTATAGGGGGCAACCAAACTTTTACTTTCATTGGAGCCGCCGCATTCACCGCAGCCGGTCAGGTTCGTTATTCAGGAGGTATTCTCCAAGCTAACACTGACGGGAATCTATCGGCTAACCTTGAGGTTCGTGTGACAGGCGCACCATCAATAGTGGTAAGCGACATCAAGCTTTAATTTAATAGACCTGCCTTGAAAATCAGGCACGAGGCAGAATTCTAATAATTTAACAGTCGCGGGAAGAGGTAAGCTTAACTTGCCTCTTCTTTTTATAATGATTATTATGCAAATTGATTTCTGTATTTATTAGTTATATCTTCAACTAGTTGCAAGCGACATTATAGTTTAATTTAATATACTTCACCCCCAACCCTTCTCCTAGCTAAGGACAGGGGAGATGAAGCACAGCTTTATCGGGGTGAGGTACTGCTTAACCTCACTCTTATTATGAAGCGCTATAGCAACACAAGCACATTTGAGAAATAGAGAATTATCAATGCTCGATCGCGCCGCGTATACATGAGAAAATCATGGTAATACAATCGCAACAGTTGCGATGATGTCAGGGAAGAAAAAAATGCCGGAGAATTTAAGAAGCCAAATTGTGACGCATGGGGTGCAGCGATCGCCAAATCGAGCTATGCTGCGGGCAGTTGGTTTTAAAGATGAAGATTTCAATAAAGCCATTGTGGGTATTGCCAATGGCTACAGTACGATCACTCCCTGTAATATGGGGATAAATCAACTGGCACAAAGGGCAGAGGTTGGTATAAAATCTGCTGGGGCGATGCCGCAAGTATTCGGCACAATTACCATCAGCGATGGGATTTCGATGGGAACTGAAGGGATGAAATATTCCCTAGTGTCACGGGAAGTTATAGCCGATTCCATTGAAACCGCCTGTACTGGGCAAAGTATGGATGGTGTGCTAGCGATTGGTGGCTGTGATAAAAATATGCCAGGGGCAATGCTAGCGATCGCCCGGATGAATATCCCTGCAATATTCGTTTACGGTGGCACAATTAAACCCGGTCATTACAATGGGCGCGATTTAACTGTTGTTAGTTCTTTTGAAGCAGTTGGTCAATATAGTGCGGGAAAAATTGACGAAAAGGAATTATTAGAAGTTGAAAGTCGGGCTTGTCCTGGTGCTGGTTCCTGTGGGGGAATGTTTACGGCTAACACCATGTCTTCAGCATTTGAAGCGCTAGGGATGAGTTTGCCCTATTCTTCGACAATGGCAGCCGAAGATGCCGAAAAAGCCGATAGTACAGAAAAATCGGCTTATGTGTTAGTCGAAGCTATCCGCAAACAAATCTTGCCCCGCCAAATTATCACCCGTAAATCTATAGAGAATGCCATTTCTGTAATTATGGCGGTGGGTGGTTCGACTAATGCAGTGCTGCATTTCTTAGCGATCGCCCGCGCTGCTAATGTAGAGTTAACACTGGATGACTTTGAAACTATCCGCGCCCGTGTTCCGGTTTTGTGTGATTTAAAACCAAGCGGTAAATATGTAGCTACAGATTTGCACAAAGCTGGTGGTATTCCTCAAGTCATGAAAATGCTACTTGTGCATGACTTGTTACATGGTGATAGCCTCACCATCACTGGTCAAACGATCGCAGAGATATTGGCAGATATCTCAGAAGAACCATCTGCCAATCAAGATGTGATTCGGACTTGGAATAACCCGATGTATCCTCAAGGACACTTAGCTATTCTCAGAGGGAATTTAGCAACGGAAGGGGCTGTCGCCAAAATTACTGGCGTGAAAAAACCAGTAATTACCGGCCCTGCACGTGTATTTGAGTCGGAAGAAGCTTCTTTAGCTGCAATTTTGGCCGGTAAGATTCAAGCTGGTGATATTCTAGTTATCCGCTACGAAGGGCCTAAGGGCGGGCCTGGGATGCGCGAAATGTTGGCTCCCACCTCAGCAATTATCGGTGCTGGTTTGGGTGATGCTGTGGGATTAATTACCGACGGACGCTTTTCTGGCGGTACTTACGGCATGGTGGTTGGTCATGTTGCTCCAGAAGCAGCCGTTGGTGGTGCGATCGCTCTTGTAGAAGAAGGCGATAGTATTACTATTGATGCACCCGCTCGTTTGTTGCAATTGAATATATCTGAAGAAGAATTGGCTCGTCGCCGTGCCAACTGGCAACCCCCCGCTCCGCGCTACACTAAAGGCGTGTTGGCGAAATATGCCAAATTGGTATCTTCTAGCAGTATTGGTGCTGTGACAGATTTGGACTTGTTTTAGTTAACCTGACGTAATAGACATCTCCGAAAAAGAATGTAGAGACGTAGCAGTGCTACGTCTTTTTGATTTCTAGTAATTTTTACCTAAATTTTATGAGTTTTTGTAAAAATATTGAAGAAATTTCAGGAAATTTACATAGCAGTTATGATGTCAATAGAGAAATTACGGCAATATAGTTGACTGTCAACTGCTTAAAACTGAAAAGGGTACAAAATGAGTTCTGAATCTAACGTCAAGTTCACGATCGCTCTTTCTAATCCAGACTTAGATGCAGATGAGCAAGAACGCGAAACACGGAATCTGCTGCGAGAAATCAAAGATTTAGATGTAGAAAGTGCTGAACTTGTAGCAGTTACAGAAATACCTGAAGGCTCAAAGGCTTTAGGAGGTTTTCTGCTAGGGGTGTTGCAAGCAGAGGTGAGTGTTGCCAATTGTAAAAAATTATTGGGATTTGTGGGCGATCGCTTGGGTAACAAAACTATTGAATTGGAAGTTGAGGCCAACGGTAAAAAGTTGAAAGTTAAAGCCAGCAGCCAGCAAGAACTAATGACCGCGATTGCAGCAGCACAAAAGTTTGTAGCAGCAAGCTAAGACACTCTACGACAAAAGAGAGAATACTAATATGGCTAAGGTAGCATTACTTATAGGAGTCAGCGAGTATGAGCCTGGTCTTACCCCATTACCAGCTTCAGTAAAGGATATGCAAGCGATCGCCAAAGTGTTGCAGCATCCAGAAATGGGTGGATTTGCTGAGGCTGATATCAAAAAATTGGAGAATCCCGATCCTCAGAAAATGCAGGAAGCGATCGAGGCATTGTTTAGCGATCGCCGTAAGGATGATCTAGCAATAGTTTACTTCTCCGGTCATGGCATTAAAGATGAGAGCGGCAAACTTTACCTTGCTACTCGCCTCACCCGTAAAAATTCTCAAGGACAACTCATCAAATCAACTGCTGTTCCCGCCAGTTTTATTCATAATATCATGAGTGAAAGCCGCTCTAAGCGACAAATCATAATTCTTGACTGCTGCTTTAGTGGGGCATTTGCCGAAGGTTGGTCAGCCAAAGATGATGGTTCTGTCGATATCCGATCTCAACTTGGTGGTGAAGGGCGGGTTGCTCTCACTTCTTCCACTTCGACTCAGTATTCTTTCCAGCAAGAAGGAGCAAATCTTTCTACTTATACTCGTTACCTCGTTGAGGGTATTGAAACAGGAGCAGCAGACTTAGATAATGATGGTGCAGTTTCTATTGACGAATTGCATGAGTACGCTAAAAAGAAAGTTCAAGAAGCAGCTCCAGCAATGCGACCAGAAATCTATGCACACAGTGAAGGATTCAAAATTCTTTTAGCTAAAGCACCAACTGGCGATCCAAAACT